>DATGOH010000024.1:0-5467 GCA_035306165.1 Ferdinandcohnia sp. | reverse complement strand
TACGCCGTCCACAAGGATCGCCCCTTTTTCGGGGAGCTGGTGGACTTCATGACCTCGGGGCCCGTCGTCATCATGGTCCTGGAGGGTGAGGACGCGATCGCCAAGAACCGGGAGATCATGGGCGCCACCAACCCCAAGGAGGCCGCCCCCGGGACCATCCGCGGCGACTTCGCCGAGAGCATCGACGCCAACACCGTCCACGGTTCCGACGGCCCGGAGACGGCCCGCACCGAGATCGCGTTCTTCTTCTCGGACGACGAGATCGTGCGCTATGATTGGAAGGCCAAGAAGGCCTAGGCTGTTTTCGTGAACGGCGGGTCGACCGACCCGCCAGTGCCCGGGGAGAGCCGTGGGGGGAAAGGCGCCCCGGGCCGGAGTCGATTTGGGTTCAAGTACCGAAGCCTTTCCAGTCATCTCCTTCGTCGCAGGGCTGACCTTCCTGGTCTCCCTGCTCGCGTCCTCGGCCCAGGCGACCCTCGCCGCGCTCGGTGAGCACCGGCTGGAGGCCCTCGCCGAGAGCCGGGGACGCCTTCGCAAGGGGATCGAGCGCCTGGTCGCTCGCATCGAGCGCATCCGGCTCTCCCTGCAGATCCTCGACACCGCGAGCAAGCTTTTGCTCGGCACGGCGGGCATCCTGCTGCTCGGGCGCCTGGGACTGGGTGGATGGACGGCAGCCGTCTGGCTGGTCGGCGCCTTCCTCCTCGTCCTGGCGCAGACGAGCCTGCGGGCGCTGGTCAGCCGCGATCCGGAGCGGCACGTGGTATGGGTCGGCCCGCTGGCCCTCGCCCTGGACGGCCTCGCCCTGCCGATCTCCGGTCCGCTTTCCGCGCTCGCGCGCGCCATCCGGGGGCGGGGCGAGCGTCGGCTCACCGACGCCACGGAGGAGATCGAGTACCTCATCGAGAAGAGCTCGGCCGCGGGCGCCATCGACGAGGAGCAACGCGATCTCCTCGAGTCCGTGATCGAATTCTCCCGGGTTCGCGTGCGCGAGATCATGGTGCCGCGGCCCGCGATCGTCGCGCTCCCTCACGACGCCGACTACGACCAGGTCGTGCGGGTGATCGTCGAGTCGGGCTACTCGCGCATCCCGGTCTTCGAGGAATCGATCGACCAGATCGTGGGCATCCTCTACGCGAAGAAGCTCCTCGAGGAGATCCACCGCAACAACGGCGCGACCAAGGAGGCGTTCCGCCTGGCCGACCACTTGGCGCCTCCCTTCTTCATCCCGGAGACGATGCGGATCAGCCACCTCCTCACGGAGTTTCAGCGGCGCAACCTGCAGCTCGCCGTGGTGGTCGACGAGTTCGGCGGGACGGCGGGTTTGGTCACGCTCGAGGACGTGGTCGAGGAGATCGTGGGCGAGATCCGCGACGAGAGCGATCGGGAGGAGCAGGCGCCCATCCGGTTGCTCGCCGACGGCCTCATCCAGGCGGAGGGCGGGGTGTCCATCCGCGACCTGGAGGATTTCGTCGAGGAACACCTCGAGGATTGGGACCTCGAGTTCCCGGAGGACGGTGACTACGAGACCGTCGGCGGCTTCGTGACCTCCATGGTGGGGCACGTGCCCAAGCCGGGCGAGACGCTCCGCCACGGCGACTTCGTCTTCACCGTGCGCGCCGCCGATCAGCGCCGCGTGGCGCGGGTGGAGATCGCGTGGGATCCCCTCGTGGATCGAGGCGAGGAGAAATCCTCCGCGAAGGAGTTAGAATCGGGCGCCGCCCCCGCGGCCCGTCGGTAGTCGCCTGGAGCGACCGGGGCCGTTCGGCCGCAGGATCCGTTCCCCGATGAGGCCCCCCGAGCGCATGCGGCGCTTCGCCGCGCAGATCAACGACTGGATCCAGGAGTCGCGCGACAACCTCCTGTCGCTCGTCCTCGCCGAGAGCGCGCCGGTCGATCTCCGCCTGGTGGGCCGCGTGCTCACCCAGGCCGCCCTGGTCGGCCTGGTCGCGGGGCTGATGGGCGCCGCCTTCTTCGCGGCCCTCGAGTACGGCCAGTGGTTTCTGCTGGAAGTCCTCGCGGGCTACGAACCGCTGCGCGCGCATGGGGAGCAGATCATCGGCGGCGGGCGCGGTGCGCTGCGCCCCTGGCTCCTCGTCCTCCTACCGGCGCTGGGCGGCCTCGGCTGCGGCTTGCTCTCGCGCCTGGCGCCGGAGATCCGAGGTGGGGGAGGGAACGAGGCGATCGCCGCCTTCCACGAGCGGGACGGGCGCATCCGCCGGCGCGTCCTCTGGCTCCGCCCCCTCGCCAGCCTCCTGACCCTCTCCACCGGCGGCGCGGGCGGTCGCGAGGGCCCCACCATGCACATCGGCGGGGCGATCGGATCGTGGGTGGGGGAGCTGCTCGGCGTCGGCCCCCGCGAGCGGCGCATCCTCTTCGTGGCGGGGATCGCGGCCGGCATCTCCGCCGTCTTCCGCACGCCGCTCGGCGCCGCGCTGTTGGCGGTGGAGATCCTCTACCGCGACGGCTTCGAATCGGACGGCCTGATCCCCGCTGTCTTCTCCAGCGTCATCGCCTACTCGGTGGTGATCTCCCTCTTCGGCGAGAGCACGCTCTTCGCGGTGGGCCAGTCCTTTCCCTTCACGCCGCGCCACCTCGTCTACTACGCGGCGCTCGCCATCGTGATCGCGCTCGGCTCGGTGGCCTTCCTCCAGGCCCTCCAGGCGGTCAAACGATTCTCCGTGCGCTTCCCGGGGCCGGAATGGCTCCGCCCCGCCTGGGGCGGCCTCGTCCTCGGATGTCTGGTCACCGCCATCCTCTTCGTGGCCGGCCGCATGGGGATCGACCATGGTCTGGGCCTTCTCGGCGGCGGCTACGGCGCGGTGCAGGCGGCCATCTCGCAGGCCGACTGGTTGGGGGAGGGCTGGCGCGCGGTGGTCCTGCTCGCCCTCATGGCGGTGGGCAAGATCGTGGCGGCCTCGATCACGATCGGCTCGGGCGGGAGCGCCGGCGACTTCGCCCCCTCCCTCGCGATCGGAGGCCTTCTCGGCGGCGCCTTCGGCCTGGGCGCCCAGATCCTCTTCGAGGATCCCACCCTCCAGCCCGCGGCCTTCGTCCTGGTGGGCATGGGGGCCTTCTACGGCGGCATCGCACACGCGCCCCTCGCCACGCTGGTGCTCGTCTGCGAGCTGGCGGGGAACTACGATCTGCTCGTGCCCCTGATGCTCTCGCAGGGCATCGTCTTCGTGGCGCTGCGCAAGCGCGCGCTCTATCCGGCCCAGCCCGCCACGCAGCGGGAATCGCCGGTCTATCAGCAGCACGCCAGCCTGGCGCTGCTCTCCTCGGCCACCGTGCGCGAGGCGATGACGCCCGCGGCGGCGCCCGCGGTCTTCGCGCCCGAGACCACCGCCCGGGAGATGATGCGGCACCACGCGGCCGCGAGCTGGCAGGAGGTCTTCCCGGTCCGCGGCGAGGACGGGCGGCTGGTGGGGATGATCTCCGCCGAGACCCTGCGCCTGCTCGCCAACCAGCCCGACATCCTCGACTGGACCGTCGCCCGCGACATCATGGAGCCCCTCGTCGTCGTCCGACCCACCGACGACCTCCGGATGGCCGCCGAGCGCCTCGTCGCCGCGCGCATCCGCGCCCTGCCGGTGGTCGATCCGGACGGCGCGCTCCTCGGCTTCCTCGATCAGAGCCGCATCGCGGAAACCATCCTCGGCATCGGTCGCCGCGCCCAGGAGGAGGTCGGTCCGGACCCGGCGCAGCGCGCGTCCTGACCCGAGATCACCGCGCCGAAGCGCTGCGGCGCGCGAAGGGGAGGGTGAATCAGCGCAACCAGCCGATGCGCTGCAGGAAGTCGTCCACGAGTTCGCCCACCGAACGGGCGCAGGCGTCAGTGGCCGCGTGCGCGCCGCTGCGCAAGCCCTCGGCCACGCCCCCCGCCTCCAGGCTCGCCTCTCCGCCCTCGATGCGGTAGCGCAGGCGGGTGGTGCAGAAGAAGGGATAGCCGCCGGGATGGTCCATCCGCTGGACGGTGGCATCGAGCTCGCCGCGCAGGCGGAGGCGGGCGCGTTCGCCCTCGGGCGCGCCGCAGCTCTTGGCGTCGATGCCGCGCTCCGCGAGGCGGCCCGCGAAGAGCGCGGCGAGGTCGGCACCTTCCTTCGCCGCGAGGCAGATCTCCCACTCGATCGCCCGCAGGCGCGCATGCAGCGCGTCGCGCTCGCGGTCCATCTCGGCGAGCACGGGTGGCGCCCACGCCTCGCCGGGCGAGAGGGCGGCGAGGAGTCGACGCGCGGACTCGATCGCCTCCCGCTCCTGCTCGAGGAGCTGCAGCGCCTGTGCCTGGGCCAAGAGCCCCGCGTTCTGCCGCGCCCGATCGAGCCCCGCGCGCAGGCCTTCCGCGCGTTCGTCGAGCTCTGCGCGCAGCCTCCGCGCCGCCTTGCGGCGATCGAGGACGGCCACCACCTCCACCATCTCCCCACGGGTCCGGGCGGAGACGACTTCCACCCACTCCATCCGCGCGAAGTCGGTCTCCACTTGGATGTGCTCGCCGATCCGCTCTCGCTCGATGGACTTGTCGCCGGACCGCTCGGATTCGGCCTGGACCCATCCCTCTGCACGCAGGCGTCCGCCGAGCTGGCTCGCGATCTCCGCCGCGGCGCGGCGGCGTGCGAGCTCCATGGTCGGTCCCTCGCCCACGCCCACCAGGTGGTCGGCCGAGGCGACAAAGCGGTGCGCATCGGCGGATGCGGGCTGGCTCCCGCGCCCCGCGGTCGCGCAGGCCGCCGCACACGCGAGGAGCGCCCACGCCCAGCCGATCCTCATCCCTCGTCCGGCTCCTCCGAGAGGGGGGGCCGCACCACCTTCCGCCCCACCCGCAACGACACCGCGCGAGGTGGCTCCCGCGAGACCTCGCCGCCGTCCGCTGCGAATTCCCACGGCGAGAGCACGAGCTTCTCGTCCGGCTCGACCACCTCCCGCCGGTAGGTGCGTCCCCCATCGAGTTCGATCGCCACGTCCCGCCACGGCCGCTCCGACTGGTTGTGCACCAGCAGCGCCCAGCCCATGGCGGAGCGCCGCACGGAAACATAGGCCTGGAGGGGATTGTCCGCCTCGGCGCCGGCGCCCGTGCGCGCGATGCCGATCGCCGCCAAAGAGAGGAGGCCCCAGACGGAGAGCACGGCGATGCGCATGCGGAGGTAGCGGTCCCACGCGCGCACCGAGCGCAGCAAGCGAGCGCCCTCGTCACGCACCCACTCCGCGACCGCCTTCGCGCCGGCCAAGGCCCGTCCCGTCGCCGTCATGGCCGAAGTCTAGCAGAGTTCCACATTCCGCGAGATCACACAGCGACCCCCTCGGCGAAGGCTTGCAGGCGGGGGCCCTTTTCGATACCTACAGCCCGAAACCGGCGGTCGGAATCGCCGATCGGCAGCGAACGGAAAGGCCGGACCTTCCACCGGGCCACTCGATCCGGAAGGTGGTCGCGCCCCCGTCAAGGAGTCGTTTCGATGGCAACGATGATCACCGA
>DATGOH010000023.1:0-4208 GCA_035306165.1 Ferdinandcohnia sp. | reverse complement strand
GGACCACCCCGATCTGTCGCGCCTAGCTGAACCGTTTGCCGATCGTTTGGAAATTTCTCCCCCAGCCTACATCGATCGTCATGTTCATGGGATGGAATTTTTTCAGTTCAACCAGGAACCCGACCGAACTTCCAACAAAAGATTCGCCCGGCCAGCCCCTGTCCGTCAATGCACTGCACATTCGTCCCTGTGGGAAAGGGTGTTCCCGCGTAGTACGATGTAGGAGGCCGTCAGCGGCAAGGCACGGGCCTTCGCTCGAGTCCGGCGAGAGCAAAAACTCCCTGCGCATCGAGCAACAATGCGATGCGTTCGCCGGCGCCGAGCTCAATTGATACACTGCAATCGAGCCCGCTTTCACCGTGTCGAAACGTGATGACTCTCCGCCCCGCCGGCACCTCGATCCGACGCGGCGACAGCGGCGAGAGTGTCTCTCTTTTTTCGCGATCGACGAACACCTCCACCTCGGCCAGGCGGGTGCTGAGAACCAACGTCCCTGGCGCCGGCGCCTCCGCACGGGGCGCCGGTTCCTCCGGCGGCGTCCTCGACGCCTCGGGCGCAGGCTGCGTCGGCGGAGCCGGGCGTCGAGTCGTCGAGGCACGAGGCGGCGGCGCCTCGGCCGCCTCCACCCTCGGAGGATCGGGAGGCTTCGCCGCTGCCGTGGCGCGCACGGGCGGCGGAGCGTCCGCCGTGCGCGACGGCCCACCGGTTCGAGCGGAGGAACCGCTCCCGTCGCCCGGCCGTGGAGCCACCTCCGCCGCACCGGACGGCCCGCTCGACGCGGCACGGTGGATCGCGTCGCTCGCAGCGGCTCGGCCGGGCGCCTGGGGCGCGTCCGACGTCTCCACCGCGGCCTCGTCCGCGCCCGCGTCCACGATCTCCGCCGGCTGCGGGGAAGCGATGTTTGCCGCCGGTGCCTCCGCCGCGCGCTCTCGCGGTGCGGCGAGCGGCGGCCGCTCCCAGGGACGCCAGGCGAAGATGGCGGCGATCCCCAGCATCGCGCCCACCGCCGAGGCGATGGCCACGGGCACCATCGCCCTCCCCCGCCCCCGCGCCGCGCCGTGCGCCTCGGGATCGGTACCGCGCAGCGTCTGCGTGGCGCGCTCCTCGCTCGTGAGCACGCGCGTGGGATCGTCCGGCGTGAGCGGGCGCGTGGGGAGAGATTCCTCCTCGGAGACGATGGTCTCGGCGTGCGGATCGACCGGCCAGGGATAGGCGTTCTCCGCGCTCGCCTTCCAGGTGGAGAGCTCGATCTCCGGCTGCGAGACGGCCGCGGTGGCGGAGGCGAGGCGCTGCTGGAGGTGGAGCAGGTCGAGATCCTCGGGCGAGCGGGCGAGGCGGAAGGCCAGATCCGCGAGTTCGCGATAGGCCTCGCCGCTCGTCGGTCGGCGCTCCGGATCGCGCGCGAGCAGCCGGAGCACCAACCGGTCTACCTCCGCCGGAAGGCCGGGCACGTACTGGGAGGGCAGAGGGATCGTCTTCTCGATCACGGCGAGGAGCACGCTCGCGTCCGAGGGACCGTCGAAGAGGCGCCGGCCGGTCAGGCACTCCCAGAGCACCACGCCCAGGGCGAAGACGTCGGCGCGAGCGTCGACCTCCCGGCCCCTCGCCTGCTCCGGCGCCATGTAGGAGCACTTGCCCCGGACGCGGCCGGGCTGGGTGACCTGGGAGCGGAGCGCCGCCTTGGCGATGCCGAAGTCCGCGAGCTTGACGTGCCCCTCGCGCGAGACGAGGACGTTTTGCGGCGAGACGTCGCGGTGGACGATGCCGAGAGAGGCGCCGTCCGGGCCGCGGGCGCGGTGGGCGTAGTCGAGGGCGCGCGCCACCTCCTTGGCCACGAAGAGGCTGGGAGCCGTGCCGAGACGGAGGCGGTTCTTGCGGAGCGTCTCCAGGATCGCCGCCAGGGTCCGGCCGCGCACCAGCTCCATCGCGAGGAAATAGACGCCGTCCACCTGGCCGAAATCGAAGGTCTGGACGATGTTGGGGTGGTCGAGAAACCCCGAGAGGCGAGCCTCGTCCAGGAACATGGCGATGAACTGGGGGTCCTCCGAGAGCTCGCCGCGGATGACCTTCAGCGCCACCTCCTTCTCGAAGCCGCCTTCGGCCGCGAAGGTCGCGCGATACACCGTGGCCATGCCTCCGCCGCCGATGCGCTCCTGGAGAAGGTAGCGCCCGAAGCGGTGGGGCAATCTCATTCCGGGCGAGAGCTCCCGCACCCCGAACCCCGTTGCCAATCCCCTCGCATCGTCCCAGTCCTACCAGAGCGGGTCCCGAACCTTCCAGTTTCGGCCTTTTCCGGGCGATCCGACCGCGTTTGACAAGGTCCGAGCCTGTCTTATGGTAGCCCACGAAAACGCCGGACGGGCATCGGAATGCGCCGTCCTTCGCAAGGGAAAGGAAAGGCTTTGGGCAAGATCATCGGAATCGACCTGGGGACGACGAACTCCGTCGTCGCGATCATGGAAGGCCAGGAGGCCAAGGTGATCACCAACGAGGAGGGGCATCGGACCACTCCGTCGGTGGTGGCGTTCACCAAGGACGGCGAGGTGCTCGTGGGCCAGGTGGCGCGCCGTCAGGCGATCACCAACCCCGAGAACACCATCTTCTCGATCAAGCGCTTCATGGGGCGCACCTTCGACGAGGTGACCGACGAAGCGGCGCGCGTCCCCTACAAGGTGACGCGGGCCGACAACGGCGGGGTCGCCATCGAGGTGGGCTCCAAGAAGTTCACCCCCGAGGAGATCAGCGCGCGCACGCTGCAGAAGCTGAAGCGCGCCGCCGAGCAGTACCTGGGTGAGCCGGTCACCGAGGCGGTGATCACCGTCCCGGCCTACTTCAACGACGCGCAGCGCCAGGCCACCAAGGACGCGGGCAAGATCGCCGGCCTGGAGGTGAAGCGCATCGTCAACGAGCCGACCGCCGCGGCCCTCGCCTACGGGCTCGACAAGAAGCAGAACGGCGTCATCGCCGTCTACGACTTCGGCGGCGGCACCTTCGACATCTCCATCCTCGAGGTGGGCGAAAACGTGGTCGAAGTCATCGCGACCAACGGTGACACGCACCTCGGTGGCGACGACATCGACAACCGCCTGATGCAGTACCTCATCGACGAGTTCAAGAAGGAGACCGGCATCGACGTCTCCGGCGACAAGATGGTGCTGCAGCGCCTCAAGGAGGCGGCGGAGAAGGCGAAGATCGAGCTCTCCTCCACGATGGAGACGGAGGTCAACCTCCCCTTCCTCACCGCGGATCACACTGGTCCGAAGCACATGAACGTCCGCATCACGCGGGCCAAGCTCGAGCAGCTCATCGACGATCTGATCGAGCGGACCATGGTCCCGGTGCGCAAGGCGCTGGAGGACGCGGGCAAGAAGCCGAGCGACATCGACGAGGTCATCCTCGTGGGCGGCTCCACCCGCATCCCGAAAGTGCAGGAGGTGGTGAAGAACTTCTTCGGCAAGGAGCCGAACCGGAGCGTGAACCCGGACGAGGTGGTCGCGGTGGGCGCCGCGGTCCAGGCCGGCGTGCTCTCGGGCGAGGTCAAGGACCTGCTCCTGCTCGACGTGACCCCGCTCTCGCTCGGCATCGAGACCCTCGGCGGCGTCTTCACCCGCCTCATCCCGCGCAACACCACCATCCCCACCCGCCGCAGCGAGATCTTCTCCACCGCGGCCGACAACCAGACCTCGGTGGAGGTGCACGTGCTGCAGGGTGAGCGCGAGATGGCGGCGGACAACCGCACCCTCGGCCGCTTCCGCCTCGAGGGCATCCCGCCGGCGCCGCGCGGCGTGCCGCAGATCGAGGTCACCTTCGACATCGACGCCAACGGCATCGTCAACGTGAGCGCCCGGGACAAGGCGACCGGCAAGGAGCAGAAGATCACCATCACCGGCACCTCGGGCATGAGCAAGGAGGAGATCGAGCGCGCGGTCGCCGAGGCCAAGGCCCACGAGGCCGAGGACCGCAAGCGCCGCGAGGAGGTCGAGGTCCGCAACACCGCCGACAACCTCGCCTACCAGACCGAGAAGCTCCTCAACGAGAACCGCGAGAAGCTGCCGAAGGAGGTCGTGGAGCCGGTCGAGGCCAAGCTCTCCGAGCTCAAGGGCGTCCTCGAGCGCAAGGGTTCGGTCGACGAGATCAAGGCGGCGATGGACGCCCTCACCCAGGCCTCGCACAAGATCGCCGAGAAGCTCTACGAGGCCGCCAGCGCC
>DATGOH010000022.1:0-5038 GCA_035306165.1 Ferdinandcohnia sp. | reverse complement strand
CCGGCGCTGGTTGGCCGAGGGAAGGGTCGTGCCGTTGTGTCCCGAGGTGGCGGGTGGCCTTCCGGTCCCTCGGCCGCCGGCCGAAATCCAGGGCGGGGACGGTCGCGACGTCCTCGCCGGAAGGGCGCGGGTGGCGACACGGGAGGGGGACGTGACCGCCTTCTTTCTCGCCGGTGCGGAAGCGGCGCTCGCGGCGGCGCGCGCGCACGGGGTCGTGGCCGCGGTGCTCAAGGAGCGCAGCCCCTCCTGTGGCGTCCGTCAGGTGTACGACGGCTCGTTCTCGGGGCAGCGACGATCGGGCATGGGCGTGACCGCCGCCCGCCTCGAAGCCGCGGGCATCCCGGTCTTCTCCGAGGCCGAGCTGGATCGCGTCCGGGCCCTGCTCGACGAGACCTGAACCCGACCGCCGTTCGTCAGTGGACGAGGGCGGCGTCGCTGATGGCGTGGAGGGACTCGATGTCCCCCTTGTTCGCCACCCGGCGGATGTCTCGCGCGCCGATCAATCCGACCACGCGCTCGCCGGTGAGGACGGCGATCCACCGCGTGCGCGCTTCGTCCATGCGCTTGAGCGCGATGGCCACGGGATCGTCCGGATCGCAGACGGGAACGCGGCGGTCGAGGATGAGCGTCACGCGTGTGAGCTTCGGATCGAGCCCCTCGGCCATCACCTGGCGGACGAGGGCACGCTCGGTCACCATGCCGAGGTAACGGCCGCTCTCGTCCACCACGGGCAGCGCGCTCACGTCGGCGTGGGAGAGTTTGCGGACGGCGGTCTGGGCGGTCTCTTCCGGCGAGACCGCCGGCGGGTTCTCCCACATCACCTCTCTGCACTTCATCGTTCCCTCCCGGACGGATCATAAGCACCGTTTGGGGCGCGAACGGCAGGCGACCGGGCCAACCTTGTCCACCATGGGGGGCGTGCATAGATCGGGGCACGCGGGAAGGGAGCAAGGGAGGACGGATCGCTCATGGGACGGACGCTTGCGCTGATTCTCGCGGGAGGCGAGGGTCGCCGGCTCGAGCCGCTGACGCGCGATCGCGCGAAGCCGGCGGTCCCGTTCGGCGGCCGTTACCGAATCATCGATTTCGTCCTGTCGAATTTCGCAAACTCGGGAATCCTCAAGATCAAGGTCCTCACCCAGTACAAGTCGGATTCGCTCAACAACCACATCGGCCGCGGGTGGCGTCTTTCCTCCATGCTCGGCCACTACGTGGAGACGGTGCCCGCGCAGATGCGCACCGGCCCCGACTGGTACAAGGGGAGCGCCGACGCGGTGTATCAGAATCTCAACCTCGTGACCGACGAGGAGCCGGATCACGTCTTCGTTTTCGGCGCGGATCACATCTACCGCATGGACGTGCGGCAGATGCTGCAGTTCCACCGCGAGGTGGCGGCCGATTGCACCGTGGCGGCGATCCCCATGCCCGTCGAGCAGTCCAAGGACTTCGGCGTGATCGAGGTGGATTCGACCGGCCGGATGATCGGCTTTCAAGAAAAGCCGTCCCGCGAGGAGGCGAAGACCATTCCGGGCGATCCCACGCGGATCCTCGCCTCCATGGGCAACTACATCTTCACCACCGACGCCTTGGTGCGGGAGATCGTGCGTGACGCCGCGCGGGAGGATTCGGAGCACGACTTCGGCAAGTCGATCATCTCGCGGATGTTCGAGCATGCGCGTGTCTACGTCTACGATTTCGCGCAGAACTCGGTCCCGGGAATCGGTCCGAAGGAGCGTGGCTACTGGCGCGACGTGGGCCAGATCGACACCTATTTCAAGAGCAACATGGATTTGGTGGACGTTGACCCGGTCTTCAACCTGTACAACGACCGCTGGCCCATCTACACCTTCCAGCACAACTATCCCCCCGCGAAGTTCGTCTTCGCCGACCGCGACAACGACCGCGTGGGCATGGCCACCGACTCGCTCGTCTCCGAGGGATGCATCATCTCCGGCGGCACGGTGCACCGCTGCGTCCTTTCGCCCCAAGTGCGCATCAACTCCTACGCGCACGTGGAGGAATCCATCCTCTTCGAGCGGGTGAACATCGGGCGCCACTGCCGCATCCGTCGCGCCATCATCGACAAGAACGTCGACTTGCCGCCCGGAACGGTGATCGGCTACGATCCCGAGGAAGATCGCCGCCGCTTCCACGTCACCGAGGAAGGGGTGGTCGTCATCCCCAAGGGCATGCACATCGAAGCGGGACGCCCGGCCGCCGAAGCCGCGGAGGCGTACCGTGTGTGAACGAGGGGAGCGACGCCCGTCGGCTGCGAGGCGACGCCGTGGAGCACATCTTCCGCCGACCCCGCAAACCCAAGGCCGTCCTCCTGGGCGCCTCGATCGTCTTGTTCGCCATGACGCTGGGCTCGGTCGTGGCGGCTGCGCGCGGCGTGCCGTTGACGGTCGGCGGGGACGTGGTGGCGAGCGGGGTGGAGGCGCTCTGCTACCGGATCGGCGCCGCGCTCCTGTCCGCGCTGCTCGGAGGTTGGCTCTTCGCGCGATCCCTACCCCCGAAATCGGAGGCGGACCAGCTCACGAGGTAGGCCTCCATGCCGGGTGAGATCGCCTTCCTCTGGCACCTCCACCAGCCGCCCTACGAAGACCCCGAGACCCGGACCTTCCTCCTTCCCTGGGTGCGTCTGCACGCCACCCGCGGTTACCTCGACCTGGCCGCGATGCACCGTCGCTACCCCGAGGTGCGCGCGACGGTGAACTTCTCGCCCATCCTCCTCGAACAGCTCGAGGCCTACGCCGAGGGCAGGGCGCGCGACCGCTTCCTCGATCTGGCCGCCCGACCGCCCGCGGACCTCGGCGAGGCGGAGCGGGCCTTCGTGGTGCGGCACTTCTTCGCGGTGAGCTACGAGCAGGGGATCGAGCCGCTTCCGCGGTACCGCGCGCTCTTCGAGCTGCGGGGCCGCGGCGAGGATCCCGCGCGCGCGGCCCGCCGCTTTCGCGACGAGGACGTGCGGGACCTGCAGGTCCTCTTCCAACTCGCGTGGATGGGCTTTTTCGCGCGGAAGGAGAGCGAGGTCGTCCGCGAGCTGCTGCGCAAGGGCGCGGGCTACACCGAGGAGGAGAAGCACGCCCTGCTGGCGGAGCAGGCGCGCCTGGTCGGGCTCGTCCTCCCCATGTGGAAGGAGGTGGCCGCCGGCGGATCGGTGGAGCTCTCGGCCAGCCCCTACGCGCACCCGATCCTCCCGCTGCTCTGCGACACCGACGTGGCCGCGGTGGCGCTGCCGGACGCGCACCTGCCGCGACGCCTGCGCGCCCGCGACGAGGCCGAGCGCCAGGTACGGCGGGGGCTCGAGGTGCACGCCCGGGTCTTCGGCGAACGGCCGCTGGGGATGTGGCCCTCGGAAGGGAGCGTTTCTGACGAGGCGCTCGAGGTGCTCTGGGAACAGGGCGTGCGGTGGGCCGCCACCGACGAGGAGATCCTCTTGCGCTCCGTACCTCCTCCTGCGGACCCGGCCGCGATCTACCGACCGTGGAAGGTCCGCGCAGGGGCCGGCGAGATCCACCTGCTCTTTCGCGACCGCCGCCTCTCCGACCGCATCGGCTTCACCTACGCGCGCGCGGCGCCCCACGACGCGGTGGACGATCTTTTCGGCGAGGTCTCGCGCATCGACAGCGGCTTTCGCGGGCACCGCGCACTGGTGCCCATCATCCTCGACGGTGAGAACCCCTGGGAGTACTACCCCGGCTCGGGCGAAGGCTTCCTCGAGGAACTCTTCGGACGGCTCGCGCGCCGCGAAGAGGGAATCGGGACGGTGACCGTCGCGGACACGATGGCGTGGGACGGCCCCGTCGGGCGGCTCGGGCGGATCCATCCCGGTTCGTGGATCGAGGCGAACTTCCGCATCTGGATCGGGCACATAGAGGACGTCCGCGCCTGGAATCTCGTGGGCGAGGCGAAGGCAGCGGTCGATCGCGCCACGGGGCGAGGCGACCGCGAGGCCGTGGAGGCGGCGCGTCCCTTCCTTCTGCGCGCCGAGGCCTCCGACTGGTTCTGGTGGTACGGCGAGGACTTCGCCACGGAGACGCGTACCGATTTCGACCTCCTCTTTCGCAACCACGTGCAGGCGGTGTTTCGGGCGTTGGGGGAAGAGCCGCCGGAGGCCAGCCTGCGGCCGATCGTCCCGGAGGGGCGGGGCTTCGGCGAGGCGTTGGTCGCGAAGGCGCCGACCGGCTTCGTGCGCCCCCGGATCGACGGCGTGCTGCCGTCGTACTGGGAGTGGCTCGGGGCGGGGCTCTACGTCCCCGGCCACGGCCAGGCGATGTACCGCGGCGCCGGACCCTTCGCGCGCATGTACTACGGTTTCGATCCACACCGGCTGTTTCTGCGCCTCGACCCGGTGCGCCCGCTCACCGCGCCGCCCTTCGACGCGTTGGCGGTGGAAATCCGTGGAGCCAAGGCCTCGTGTGAGATAGAGGGGACGGTGCGTGGCGGCGAGATCGATCTGCGCCTGGACGGGCGGACGGTCGGTGCGGGGAGGTTCGAGCGCATCCTGGAAATGGCGCTGGAATTCGAACGGCTCGATCTCGGGGAGGGGGACCACTTCGGATTTGCCGTCCGCCTCTTTCACGACAGGACGGAACTGCAGCGGATGCCGGAAGATGGCTTCGTCCCCGTCGAGGTGCCGGGCCCCCATTTCGAGGAGACGCTGTGGAAGGTGTAGGCGATGCGCGATGAAACCAGCCTCACGCGGGTGGTCGCGACGAGCCGCCCGCAGGAGTCCGAGATCTTCCTTCTACAGCTGAAGGGGCCGCGGATCGGCGCGCGGATCTTCCTCGCGGAAGGCGAGACGGTGATCGGCAGGAGTTCGAGCTGCCAGGTGGTGCTGGATGTGGAGAGCGTCTCGCGGCGCCACTGCTCGCTGCTCGTCGTCGGCCACGAGGTCCACCTGCTCGATCTGGGTTCGACCAACGGGACTTGGATCAACGGCCGGCGCATCCAGCCGCAGGAGCCCGTGGCCCTCGAAGTGGGGGATCGCATCGAGCTCGGCGAGATCGTCTACAAGCTGCTTAGGCAGGGGGAG
>DATGOH010000021.1:0-7661 GCA_035306165.1 Ferdinandcohnia sp. | reverse complement strand
TGCATATCGGTGGGAAAGCCGGGATAGGGCTGGGTCTCGATTCGGCCGGGCGAGAGCCGCTCCGGTCCCTGGACCTGCAGTCCATCCTCCAACTCTTCGATGGTCACGCCGATCTCGCGGAGCTTTTGCACCACCGCCTTGATATGCGCGGCGTGGCAACCCACCACCTTCACATCCCCTTGGGTAACGGCGGCCGCAACCAGGAAAGTCCCCGCCTCGATGCGGTCGGGGATGACCTCGTGATCAGCGGGCCGCAGGGAATCCACTCCCTCGATCTCGATTCGATCGGTGCCTGCGCCCTCGATCTTCGCGCCCATGCCGATGAGCGCATCGGCGAGGTCGACGACCTCCGGCTCCCGGGCGGCGTTCTCGAGCACCGTCGTTCCCTTGGCGAGCGTGGCCGCCATCAGGAGGTTCTCGGTGCCGGTGACGGTCACCATGTCGAAGGTGATCCGCGCGCCGCGCAGGCGCCGGGCCCGCGCCTGCACGTAGCCGTGCTCCAGGCTGATCTCGGCGCCGAGCTTCTCCAGGCCCTTGATGTGCTGGTCGATGGGCCGGGCGCCGATGGCGCAGCCGCCGGGCAACGAGACGCGCGCCTTGCCGTAGCGCGCGACCAGAGGGCCCAGCGCGAGCACGCTCGCCCGCATCGTCTTGACGAGTTCGTAAGGGGCGATCGGTTCGAGCACGCCCGGAGGCGGCACGTAGACCTGGAGGGCACCGTCGGCGCGGCCGACCTCGCAGCCCATGGAGCGGAGCAGGCGCCCCATGGTGGCGACGTCGGCGAGTTCGGGGACGTTGCGGAAGCGGTGCTGGCCTTCCGCGAGCAGGCTCGCGGCGAGCAAGGGCAGCGCGGCGTTCTTGGCACCGGAGATGCGGACGGAACCGACCAGGCGGTTGCCACCTCGGATGACGATCGAATCCACGGCGGCGAACCTAATGAAAGGCGCTATGTCCAGGCAAGGACGTAACGGTCCCGATGGGTGAAGTCCGGGCGAATTTCGGTCCGGGAAAATCCGGAGCGCTCCAGAAGGGCCGCGACCGCGGGCGGCTGGTCGAGGGCGAGCTCGAGGGCGAGCAGGCCGCCGGGATGGAGGTGCTCCGCCGCGCGATCCGCGATGCGCCGCACCACGTCGAGCCCATCGGGGCCACCGTCCAGGGCCTTGTGCGGCTCCTTGCGCACCTCGGGGGCGAGGCCCGGGATTTCGCCCGATGCCACGTACGGGGGGTTGGAGAGGATGGCGTGGTAGCGGCCGTCGGCGGCATCGAAGAGGTCGCCCACCCGCACGCGCACCCGGTCGCCCACGCCGTGTCGATCGACGTTGCGCGCGGCGACCTCGGCGGCGCCGGGATCGATCTCCGCCAGGTCCACGGCGAGCCTCGGTCGCTCGATGGCCAGGCTGATGCCGATGCAGCCGCTGCCCGCGCAGAGGTCGAGGACCCGTCCCTCGGCATCTTCGGGGAAGTGCTCGAGGCCGAACTGCACGAGCGCCTCCGTCTCCGGCCGCGGCACGAGCACCTTGTCGTTCACGGCGAAATCGCGGCCGAAGAACTCCTTGCGGCCGAGGATGTAGGCGAGCGGCTCGCCGCGGGCGCGCCGCTCGATGCGTTGGCGGTAGGCGGCGAGTTCGGCGGGGGTGAGCGGCTTGTCGAAATCGAGGAGGAGGCGCAGGCGATCGACGCCGAGGGCATCGGCCAGGAGGAGGTCGGCATCGGTCCGGGGCGAGTCGGCTCCCTTCTTCTCCAGGTAGGAGGCGGTCCAGAGGATGGCCCGGCGGACGGTCCAGACGTCGCTCATGCGCTCGCTTGCTCCTGCGACTCGAGGAGCTGCGCCATGTGGTGGTTGCGGCAGGCGATCAGGAGGTCCTGGATGTCGCCGTCGAGCACCGCGTCGAGGTTGTGGCGCGTGTAATTGATGCGGTGGTCGGTGACGCGATCCTGCGGGAAGTTGTAGGTGCGGATCTTCTCGGAGCGGTCGCCGGAGCCCACCATCGAGAGCCGCGCGGCGTCCCGCTCGGCGCGCTGCTTTTCGCGTTCGAGCTCGTAGAGCTTGGCGCGGAGGATGCGCAGCGCCTTGGCGAAGTTCTTGTGCTGGGATTTCTCGTCCTGGCAGACGACGACGATCCCGGTCTCGTAGTGCGTCAGCCGCACGGCGGAATCCGTGGTGTTGACGCTCTGGCCGCCGGGGCCGCCGGCGCGCATC
The DNA here is from genome assembly GCA_035306165.1 of Ferdinandcohnia sp. Taxonomy (GTDB): domain Bacteria; phylum Myxococcota; class Myxococcia; order Myxococcales; family Vulgatibacteraceae; genus ZC4RG40. The sequence continues at coordinate 5,461 of DATGOH010000021.1, read as the reverse complement.
ACGTCCTTGCGGTAATCCTTTTCCGTGAGCTGGATGTCGACCTCTTCCGCCTCGGGAAGCACGGCCACCGTGGCGGTGGAGGTGTGGATGCGGCCTTGCGATTCGGTGACGGGCACGCGCTGCACGCGGTGCACGCCCGCCTCGTGCTTGAGCCACGAGTAGGCGCCCTCGGCCTGAATGAGGACCTGCGCCTCCTTGATCCCGCCCATGTCGGTCGGATGCTGGCCCAAGACCTCCACCTTCCAGCCCTGCCGCTCGGCGTAGCGCAGGTACATGCGCAGAAGGTCGGCGGCGAAGAGCGCGGCCTCTTCTCCCCCGACGCCCTGGCGGATCTCGAGGATCGCGTTGCGGTCGTCGGCGGGATCCTTGGGGAGCATGAGCAGGCGCAGGTCTCGTTCGAGGTTCTCGGCCCGCTCCCGCAGGACGGGGAGCTCCTCTTTGGCCATCTCGCGGATCTCGGGATCCTTCTCCTCGAGCAGGCTGCGGGTGTCTTCGATCTGCGCCTGCACCGAGCGGAGCTCGCGGTAGGTGCGGACGATCGGCTCGAGCTGGCTCTGCTCCTTGGTGAGCTTCCGGTAGCGCTCGATGTCCGCGAGGACTTCCGGGTCGGAGAGCTCGCTCGTCACGCGCTCGAACCGGCGCTCGATGTCTTCCAACTTCTGTCGCATCGACACGATGAAAAACCGCCGGCGATGCGCCGGGATGCCGGCGCGGGGGGGCGGCATCCTAGGGGTGCGCCCCGGGCCGGGTCAACTCCGGAGAAGGTAGCTCGATTTCACCGTTTTCTCGCCCTTGCCGGGGAAGAAGGCGGTGACGCGATCGTCCTGGACCTCGAGGACTTCGCCCTCCCCGAAGGCCGGATGGCGCACGCGCTGCCCGGGGCCGAGGCGCGCCGGTTTGCGCGACGGCGCCGGCTTGGGCGGGCGGTGCAGGGGACGCGGGCGGCGGCCCTTGGCGCGCGCCTCCTCCTCCCGCGCCCGCGCCACTCGCAGCTCCTCCTCCCGGGCGCGGCGGTCTAGCTCGGCCTTGCGGCGCGTCTCGATCGCGCGGGCGCGTCGGCGCACGCAGTTGTCGCAGCGGCCGCAGTCCTCGTCGGCCGCGTCGCCGAAGTAGGCGAGGAGGATGCGGGTGCGACAGAGGGTGGAGGTGGCGTAGCGCACCACGGCGTCGAGGCGTGCGCGATCCTCCTTGCGCTTGTCCTCGTAGCGGTGCGCGATGGCGCCGAGTTCCTCGTCGGACGGGAGCGGGCCGGCGAGACCGGCCCGACCCTCCTCCTCCCGCGCCACGCCGGCGTCGGTGAGCAAGGAGAGGACGACGCGGACGAGCCGGACGGGAAGGCCGGTGCGCTCGGCGAGATCGCGCGGCGAGGCGCCCTCCGGCTCGAGGGCGCGCGCCACCTGGACGACCTCCTCCCTGCGCGGGTAGCGGCCGCCGAGGAAGTAGGTCTGCACGCGGCGATCGCCCGGGTGGTAGAGGAGGATGCAGCGCGCCGGAAGTCCGTCGCGCCCCGCGCGGCCCGCCTCCTGGAAATAGGCTTCGAGCGAGCCGGGCATCTGCGCGTGGATGACGAAGCGGATGTCGGCCTTGTCCACGCCGAGGCCGAAGGCGTTGGTGGCCACGATGACTCGGGGGGAGGGGCCCGCCATGAAGGCGCGCTGCACCTCCTCGCGCTCCTTGGCGCGCATCTGCCCGTGATAGCGGTCCGCGTCGATGCCGCTCTGCCGCAACAGCGCCGCGAGCTCCTCGGCCTGCTGCACCGTGGCGCAGTAGACGATGCCCGCACCCTCGAGCTGCTGCAGAAGCTCCACGAGCCGCCGCCGCCGTCCGTGCTCGGTGCGCACCGGAATCACCGCGAAGGCGAGGTTGGGGCGCTCGAGGCCGGCGAGGAGGACGCGTGCGTCGCGCATGCCGAGCTGGCGCACGATGTCCTCGGTCACGCGCTCGGTGGCGGTGGCGGTGAGCGCGAGGATCGGGGGACGGCCGAGCGCCTCCGCGGCGGCGTGCAGGGCGAGGTAGGCGGGGCGGAAATCGTGGCCCCACTGGGAGACGCAGTGCGCCTCGTCGACCACGAAGAGCTGCGGCCGCGCCTTGCGCAGCAGCTCGCGAAACTTCGGATCGTCGAGCCGCTCGGGCGTGACGTAGACGAGGCGGGGATGGTCGTGCGCGATGGCGTCCAGGCTCCGCTTCTGCTCGCGGTCGCTCATCGTGGAGTTGAGCATCACCACGCTGACGCCGAGGGCGCGGAGCTTGTCGACCTGATCCTGCATCAGGGAGATGAGTGGGGAGACCACGATGGTGGCCCCCGGGAGCACCAGCGCGGGAAGTTGGTAGGTGAGGCTCTTGCCCCCGCCCGTGGGCAGGATGGCGAGCACGTCCTCCCTTCGGAGCACGTGCTCGAGGATGGTGCGCTGGCCCGGGCGGAGCGCCTCGATGCCGAACCGCTTTTGCGCGATGCGCTCCAGATCGTCGACGCTCGCGACCACCCCGTTTCGGTCCATTCGAAACAGCCTATCCATCTTCCGGGCCGATGGCGAGCGGGTCCCTCGCGATCGCGCCCGCGTGCGATCCCGGGAAACACCCGAGACAATCGGGCCCATCCCGGGATAGCTTGCGCGCGGACGAGCGATGGGCGAGACCGAGCGCAACATCAAGCTGACCCTCGAGTACGACGGGACCGATTTCCTCGGCTGGCAGGTCCAGGCGGCGGGGAGGACGGTCCAGGCCGAGTTGGAAAAGGGGCTCGCTCGGCTCCTGGGCCACGAGGTGCGGGTGGTCGGCGCGGGGCGCACCGACTCGGGCGTGCACGCCCTCGGCCAGGTGGCGAACTTCCGCACGGCGCGCCACCTCCCGCGCGACGCCTACCTGAAGGGCCTGAACGGCATCCTCCCGCGCGACATGGCCGTGGTGGACGTGGAGGAGGTCGCGCCCGACTTCTGCGCGCGCCGCTCGGCCTCCGGCAAGCGCTACGTGTATCGCATCTCCAACCGCCCGGTGCGCTCGCCCCTGCGGCGCCGCACCCACTGGGAGATCTTCCGCCCGCTGGACGTGGAGGCGATGCGCGCGGCGGCAATCCACTTCGTGGGCCGGCACGACTTCGCCGCCATGCGGGCGTCGGATTGCACGGCGCCGACCACCGTCCGCGATCTCTTCCGCCTGGACGTGGACGCTTTCGGCGACGAGATCGTCCTCGCCTTCGAGGCCACCGCCTTCCTCAAGCAGATGGTCCGCAACATCGTCGGCACCCTGGTCGAGGTGGGCATGGGTAAGCGCCGGCCGGAGGAGATGCCGGATCTGCTCCACTCCCGGGACCGAAGGCTCGCCGGCGAGACGGCGCCCGCCCACGGCCTCGTGCTCGAGCGCGTCTGGTACAACCGCCGGCCTTGATCGGGTACGCTTCGAGGATGGACCTCGAGCTCGGCGGCAAGTGCGCCATCGTCACGGGTGGCTCCCGGGGCATCGGTCTGTCGATCGCGCGCGCCCTCGCACGGGAGGGCTGCTCGCTCGGTCTGGTGGCGCGGGGGCGCCAGGGGTTGGAGGCGGCGGCCGAGGAGCTGCGCCGGACGGGCGCGATCGTGGAGATCGAGCCGGCCGACGTCACCGATCCGCTGGAGCACGATCGCGCGATCGCGCGGCTGGTCGATCGCCTCGGCGGCGTGGACGTCGCGGTGGCGAACGCCGGCGGCTCGCAGCCCGGGAACGTCTTCGCTCCGGACGAGGTCTGGCGACAGCAGTGGGAGCTCAACTTCATGTCGGCGGTCCGGCTCTTCCGGGCGGTCGCTCCCACGATGGGACGGAGAGGCGGCGGATCCTTCGTGATCGTCTCCTCGATCTCGGGCCTGGAGGCCTTCGGCCGCGCTTCCTACGTGGCGGCGAAGACGGCGCTGCACGGCTTCGCCAAGTCCGCGGCGCTCGAAGCGGCGAAGATGGGCATCCGCGTCAACTGTGTGGCGCCGGGGGCGATCCTCTTCCCGGGCGGATCCTGGGACGAGCGCAGGAAGCGGGATCCCGAGGTCTTCGCGGAAGTGGAGAGTTCCATCGCCTGGCAGCGGCTGGGCCGACCGGAGGAGGTGGCGGACGTCGTGGCCTTCTTGGCTTCGGCGCGGGCCTCCTGGGTGACGGGAGCGGTGGTGGTGGTCGACGGCGGCCAGACGCATCGGATCGCATGACCGAGGGCAAAGCGATGAAGCGGCATCGATACGCATGGAACGCATTCTTGGGCTTGGCGCTGGCGTTCGGCGCCTGTGGGGGCGAGCCCGATCCGGTCGACGGAGGGGACGGCGGGGGGACCGGGAAGGCGCCGCCGGTGGCCTCGTTGGAGGTGTCGCCGCTCTCGCTCGTCGTGGGCGTCAACGAGCAGCGGACGATCGAGGCCCGCCCGCTCGACGCCGAAGGCCATCCGCTCGACGTTCCCGTCTTCTTCACCTCGGCGGATCCGAACGTCGCCCTGGTGAGCGATACGGGCGTCGTCACGGGGCGGGCGAAGGGGCAGACCCTGATCCAGATCCGCTCCGGGCGGCAGGGCGCCACCGTCGCCGTGACGGTCGAGGGGCGCGCCGCGATCTTCTCCGTATCTCCCCAGAGCCTGAAGATGGGGCTGGGGGAGGAGGTCCCGCTCGACATCCTCTTGCAGGACGAGGACGGCGAGGATCTCAGCCTGAACCGGATCACCTGGACCGCCCGCGATCCCGACGTGGCCGAGGTGGACGAGTGGGGGGTGGTCCGCGCCATCGGTTGGGGCGAGACGGAGATCCACGGTGCGATCGGCGGGCTCGAGGCCACGGTGGAGCTGCGCACCCTCCTGCGGTTCGAGGAACTCGGCCTGGGCGAGGAGCACACCTGTGGGCGGACGCCCGTGGGCACCGTCTATTGCTGGGGGCGGGCGGACCAGGGCCTGCTCGGCTTCGACCCGGATGGAGAGGAGGTGATGGGGGCGCCCGTCCGCGCCGTCGGCGGCGGGGTGCGCTTCGCGTCGCTCGCGGTCGGTGCGCGCCACGCGTGCGGCCTCGATGCCGACGGGGGCGTGTTCTGCTGGGGGAGCAACGCCGCGGGCCAGCTCGGCGGGCACGACCAGGCCTTCTCCATCGCGCCCGTGGCGATCGGCGCCTTGCCGCCGCTCGTGGCGTTGTGGGCGCGGGGGGATCAGACCTGCGGCCTGACCGGATCCGGGACGGCGTTTTGCTGGGGCGACCGCGTCGACGGAATCGAGGCCATCGAGGGCCACGGCTTCGTCGAGCTGGCGGTGGGCGCCGCCCACGTCTGCGGGCGGACCGAGGCCGGTGTGGTGCAGTGCTGGGGATCGAACGATCGCGGCCAGCTCGCCCAGAACCCGGAGGTCGTCGAGGGGAGCGACACCCCGATCCTCGTCACGGGCATCCCCAGCTTCGCCCGCATCGCCGCGGGCGACGATCACGTCTGCGGGCTCGGCGCGAGCAACGGACGCCCGGTCTGCTGGGGATCGAAC
>DATGOH010000020.1:0-16025 GCA_035306165.1 Ferdinandcohnia sp. | reverse complement strand
CGGCCCTCGACGCCCGCTCGCTCGGCCTGGCCGAGGTGCGGGGCGAGGTCGTGCGGATCGATCCCGAGGCGGGCACCCTGCGGGTGCGCGGCGAGGACGACCGGGAGATCGAGCTGCGGGTGGGCGAAGGGACGCCCGTCTTCTTCCAAGGCAGCGTCTCCTCGCTCGACGACATCACGGAGGGGAGCCCCGTGCGGGCCGCCTACGTGGTCGAGGGGCGGAGGAAGGTCGCCACCTGGGTGGAGATCCCCCGCCCCGATCCGAACCGGCGCCCGGCCCGGGAGCCCATCGAGCCGGACCCCGCGGCGGACGAGACTCTGCCGCCCTGAGGGGCGGCAGCCTGGGCCGGGCCGAGCGGCCGCGTTTCGCTCATGGCTCAGGGAGCCGTCTCGGCGTGCGTCTATCGGGCCGCGGTGGCGGTGTCGTCCAGGAGGTGGCCGAGACCGTGCTGCCGCACGAAAGCCCGGATCTTGGGCGCGGGCGCGGCGAAGGTCTCGCCGGGCATGGGCACCTCGAACGAGAGGGAGCGATCGCCGGCGGGAAGCTCGAGGCGGGCGGTGCGGTAGCCCTCCACCACGCCCAGGAGCGCGCCGTCGCTGGCCCGGAAGAGGCCGCCGCCGGAGGCGCCGTAACCGATGGGCGCATCGGTCTTGAGTCGCCAGCCCTTCTTCGCGTCGCGACCGAACTGGCTGACGATGCCGGTCGAGACGGAGAGGCCCCGGCCGTACGGCGCGGCGACCGCGACCAGATCGTCGCCCACCTCGATGTCCTCGTCGGCGAGGCGGGCGGCGGGCGCAGAGAGGCCCTCCACCTCGAGGACGGCCAAGTCCATGTCGGGCTCCTCGCCGAGAGCGACGACCCGCGCCGGATGGCGGACCTCCTCTCCCTCCGGCCCCACCCAGACCTCGAGGGCGCGTCCCCGGAGCGCGTGCGCGGCCACGTGGGCGTTGGTGATCACCCACGCCGTCGACGCCCCGGACCGCAGCACCACGCCCGAGGCGAGCCGGACCGCCTCCCCCGCCTCGAGCACCGCCACGCGGACGTTCGAGGGAAGGACGGCCTGGATGACCTCCTTGCGGCCCCGGGGACCGGTCGGGGGCTCGTCCGGCCGCGCCGGGCCCCGAGCGCAGCCGACCAGGAGGGCGAGCACGAGCAGAAGCAGGGGTCGCACGGGGAAATCAACGCCTCCTCCCGGCGCGCTCTTCCCCCATCGCGAGCGGCCGGGCGGCCCGCCGGCCCCACCCCCGAGCGTTGGCCACAGCCCCGCGCTTCGGCGGTACGCCACATTCTGGAGTTGCACAGGGCACTTGGCTAGACTGCGCGCCGTGAGTCGAGTCGCCCCGATCATCGGCATCGACCTGGGGACCACCAACTCCAGCGCGGCCTACGTGGACGAGCACGGCAAGGTCCGCATGGTCCCCTACCAGGCGGGGGATTCGATCATCCCGTCCATCTTCGCGGTGGACGACAAGGGCAACGAGCTCGTCGGCCACGAGGCGAAGCGCCAGTGGCAGCTCAACCCCCGCAATACGGTGTATGCCTCCAAGCGGCTCATCGGGCGCCGATACGATTCGGACGTCGTCCATCAGATGGGCCGCATGGTGGCGTACCACCTCTCGCCGGGGAACAACGAGGTGCTCATCGACCTCGAGAAGCACTCGTTCCGGCTGAGCGAGATCGCGGCGAAGATCCTCGAGAAGGTGCGCTCGGTGGCGCAGGAGCACCTGGAGATGCCCATCGAGCGGGCGGTGGTCACCGTCCCCGCCTACTTCTCGGACGGCCAGCGCCAGGCGGTGAAGGAGGCGGGCGCGCTCATCGGCCTGGAGATCGTGCGCATCATCAACGAGCCGACCGCCGCCGCGCTCGCTTACGGCGTGGGCAGGAACCTGCACGAGACGGTGCTGATCTACGACCTCGGGGGCGGCACCTTCGACGTCTCCATCATCGAAATCCGCGACCGCACCTTCGAGGTCCGGGCCACCGGCGGCGACATCTTCCTGGGGGGCTTGGATTTCGACGCCGCCCTCATCCGCTACGTGCTCGACGACTTCCACGCCAAGCACGGCATCGACCTCTCGAAGGATCCGGTGGCGATGCAGCGGATCAAGGACCTCGCCGAGCGCACGAAGATCGACCTCTCCACGCGCAGCGAGGCGGCCTTCAACATCCCCTTCATCGCCATGACCCCCTACGGCCAGCCGCTGAACATCGAGATGCGGATCAGCCGCGAGCTCCTCGAGGAGCTGACCTCGGGGCTGATCGACCGCACGTTGCAGACGGTCGCGGCGGTCATGGTCGACGCCGGGCTGAAGACGAGCGACATCGACGAGATCCTCCTGGTGGGCGGCCAGACGCGCATGCCGCTCTTGCAGGAGCGGCTCACGCGCTACTTCGGCAAGCCGCCCTCCAAGGCGGTCCATCCCGACGAGGCGGTGGCCATCGGCGCGGCGCTCTACGCCCACTCGCTGCAGGACGACACCAACCTGCGCCTGCAACTGCTCGACGTCATCCCAATGGCCATCGGCGTGGAGAAGGCGAACGGCGAGATGCACGTGGTCTTTTCGCGCAACTCGCCCGTGCCCAACGCGAAGATCCTCCCCGTCACCACGAGCTACGACGGCCAGACCGAGGTGGCGATCCGCGTGTACCAGGGCGACAACAAGATGGCGCGGGAGAACGAGCTCCTGGGAGAGCTCATCCTGAGCGGGCTGACACCCGGGCCGGCGCGCTCGGCGCGGCTCGAGGTGAAGTTCGACGTCAGCATCGAGGGCATCCTCCACGCGAGCGCTCGGGACGTCCTCACCGATCGCGCCGTCACCTCGACCATCCGCCTCGGCCCGGGCCGTTGAACGCGGTCAGGGAACGCCCATGAGACGGTAAGGAAACTCCGTGGCCCCGTCGGGGACGAGGGTGCAGGTCGCGGGGTCGACGAATTCGACCGTGCCGTGCACGCGCAGGCGGTTCTCCCCCTGCAAGAAGGCGTCGGAGAACTCCCCCACGAAAGCACCGCCGCAGTAGACGCGCACCCGCACCTGCCCCACGGTGCCGGCCGCGGCGGGCTCGGCATGGACGGCGAGGTGGTAGGCGATGCCCGTCTCGGGGATCGCGACGTGCCCCTGCACACGGCGGTAGGCGAAGTCGCTCGGCCAGGCGAAGCGCGGGAGGTGATCGGCATCGGCCGTCGGCCAGCCGCAGCCCCCGCCCGGCCCAGAGGGCCCGCTGCACGCGAGCGAGGCATCGAACCAAGTGGACCGAACGGTTGGGTCCCCGCCCCGCGCCACGACGAGCGCGAGCTCCGCCATCTCGTCCTCGGCGACCACCTCGAACCAGAAGCCCTCCGGCGCGAGCGCCTCCACCTCCGCCTCGCAGTCGGCGGCGCGCCCGTCGGCGCGCACCCGGAGATTGCGGAGAGTCCACGTGCCCGGTCCGAAGAAGCGGAGCGTGGCGCTGCATGCGGTCGACGTCATGCGGAGGAGCGCGTAGTCCACCGTCTCGTCCACCGGTTCGGCGAAGCGCGGATCGACGACCCGCCAGTGGCAGGCGTCGACGCCCACGTCCGCGAGCAAGAGGTCCTGATCGAAGGGAGCGGCGGCGGGCACCGCGCAGGAGGGCTCCGGCCAGTCGCAGCCCTCGCACGGCGGCCCGCCCTCCCCCACCAGATCGACGACGAGCGGCACCGAGGTACCGACCGGCAAGAGCGCGAGGCGGCCGTCGTGGCGCCCCGGCTCCTCCGGGCGGAAGACGACCCGTGGCGTCTGGCCGGGGAGGAGGTCGAAGGCCGGCGAGGAGCCGGGCAGAAGGCGCGCCTCGAGCGTGCCGAGGAGCAAGGGGGGAGGCTCGCGCACCGTCGCGCGGTCGACGGGCGTCGTCTCGAAGAGAAGCGGCGCGATCGGCTCGTCGAGGAGGAGGCTGACGGCCATGACGATGGGAAGCTCCAAGAGCCGTGGCGCGGCGGGCGCCCCGTACCGCAGCCGCACCCGCGCGGAGAGCTCCCGGCTCTGGGTCTCCTGGGTCGCCACCTGCACCCCGATCTCGGCGTGGCCGCCCGCCGGTACCTCGACCCAGCCAGCGGGTCCCACCTCGAAGAGCGCCGCGTCCTTTCCCACCACGTCCGCGCCCCAGAAGACGCAGGGGTGGTCGCTCCGGTTGGTCAGGCCGACGACCTGCGCGCCCTCGAAACGCAGGGGCACCAGGCCGAAGAGGATGGAATCGGCGTCCGCCTCGAGGTCGCACGGCGGAGCCGGCACCGCGACGCCGCGCAGGGAAATGCAAAGCGGCTCCGCGCCCCCGCCGAGCTGAAGGCGCAGCTCGTCCTCGAACTCCCCCGCCTCCGTGGGGTGAAAGCCCACCTCGAACACCGCCTCCTCGTCGGTCTCCCAGGGGAGAGCGGGCGCCCGGAGGGAGAAGGGGGAGGCGCCGCCGATCGAGGCCTCGAGGATGGGGACGGTGGGCGCCTCGCCCGAGGGGCGCACGCGCACGGTCTGCCAGACCATCTGGTCGGGGAGGTGGGCCCCGAAATCGATCTCCGCGGGGACGAGCTCGAGTTCGGCGGTGCGGGCCTCGCCCACGAGATCGACGTGCGCGAGCCGGACGCCGTCGGCGTCGTCGAGGGCGAGTCGCGCCTCGTAGCGCCCCGGCGCCTGGGGCGCGAACCGCACGACGAAGCGCCGCGTCTCGCCCTCGCCGAGCGGCTCGCCCTCGGCGCCGGCCTCGACGGAGAAGGCGCCCTCGCCACCCTCGATCCCCGGCGGCGCGAGGCGCAGGGCGGCGGTGCCCTGGTTGGTCACCGCGATGTCCCGGTGGGCGACGGACGAGGCGAGGACGATGCCGAAGTCGACTTGCTCCACCTCGAAGTCCAGACGCTGTACAACACCGATCCCCGTCAGGGAGACGTATTGCTCGCGGCAGGCGGGGCAAGGTCGGAGCGAGAGCAGCCCCGGCGCGACGCCGATCCGGCTCGGGCGAAAGTCGATCTCGAGCACCGCGCTCCCGCCGGCCGGAACCGCGACGGGAGCGCTGTCGACCTCGAAGGCATCGCCGGCGAGCACGAAGGCCCGCACGTCGAGCGAAACCCCGCCCGGATTCTCGATCGGGAGCGGCACCACCCGCGACGCGCCCAAGGCCACGCTCCCGGCATCCAGGGAAGCGGGAACGTCGAGCGCCTCGTCCCTCCCCTGGGCGCGCACCTCGAGATTCGCCCTGCCCGCCCGATCCGAGGCGAAGGCGATCGTGCCGCTCGCGCTCTTCTCGGCACCGGGCCGAAAGACGACGCGCACGTCCATGACCTCGCCGGGAAAGAGGCGGAAGAGCGGAGGATCCACCTCGAAGCCGGGGGGAAGCGCGACCACGCGCACTTCGGCCTCGCCGGGCCCGAGGTTCTCGACCGCGGCGATGCGCTCCAGGCTCGTCCCGACCGGTACCGCACCGAAATCGAGTTCCGCCGGCTCGACGACCAGCTTCCCCCGGGGCGGCTCGGGCTTCTCCGGCTCGTCGCATCCGGCACCCGTGGAAAAGACCAGGACCGCGAAGGAGAGGAAGAGTCGGCGCATCGCGCGCGTCATGGCCCGCCCTCCTCGAGCCGGTACGGCCAGGTGAGCGGCGGCTGGAGGCGCGTATAGCCCGCGGCGCACGAGCCGAGCGACGAGACCGCGACCTTGGCGAAGGTCGTCACGGTGTTCGGGGCCATCTGCAAGGTGCCGAAGCCCACGCGGATCCCCTGGCAAAAGACGTGGAAGTCGACGAGCGCGGCCGCCGGCGCGGTCGACGCAGGCTCGAAGTAGTAGGCGAGGTCGTAGGTCTCCCCCGGCTCGGGCACGAGGATCCGTGCAACGGCCCCCCGAGCGGCCCCCATCGAGACGATGCGCACGTCCTCCGGCAAGACGGATCCCCACGTGCAGGTGGCGGTGTGCGCACCATCCGGGCCCGAGCAGCTCGCCGCGGGATCGAACCAGTCGTCGCGCACGGCGGGATCGCCTTCGCTCTCGCGCAGCAAGAAGACGCGATGCTCCAGCGGTCCCAACAAGCGGGGCACCACGGCCACGGTGATCCCCGCGGGTGAAACGTTGGTGACCCCGAAGTCGCAGGCCATGGCCCGCCCCTCGGAATCCACCCGGAGATACTCGACGTTGACACCCGTCGTTCCCCAGACGTCCGGGTGCATGAATCCGAGTGAAGCGGAGCAGGCGTCGGGCGCCTCGAGGTCCATGAGCACGGCCCCGGCGAAGTGTCGGCTGCCCCTAAGCGGCACCCCGCCCACGGTCCAGCCGCACGTCCACGGCCAGCCGGTCGCGAAGGAGAGGAACTGGTCCACCTCGATACGAAGGTTCGGACGGCAAGAACCGGGCATCGGCCAGTTGCAGTTCAGACAGGTGCCGATACCGAACGCCTCGAAATCGAAGTAGGCGGGCTCGTCGAAGCCTTCGACCTGCACCGCCAAGCGGGCGCGCTGCCATTCGAAATTCCTGGGATGGAAGGCCACCCGCACCGGCTCGACGCACGATGCGTCGGCGCAGGCACGCGGAGCGATCTCCAGGGCCTGGCTGGGGAAGAATTCGAAGGCGGGCGAGGACTCCGGCGTGAAGGCGAGGCGCAGTCTCCGCTCGGTGGGGAAGAGCGCGGTGGAGACGAATCCGGCCCCCGTCGGCGTCGGGGGAATCGGCGTGAAGGTGGGCGGCGGGTTGACGACGGCCGCAGCGGTGGCCACGGCGTGCAGCGGAACCCGCAGAAGTCCGACCGCATCGCCCTCGCCGTGCTGCACGAGGAGCCGCGCCTCGACGGCCTCGGCCTCGGCCGCACCCTCCGTGTCCACGAGAACGGAGAGATGCAGGCTCTCGCCCGGACCGAGCCAGCGCGGGCCCTCCCACGGGAAGGCGAGTTCGAACCGAGCGGTGCCCTGCCCCTCGATGCGCACCGCGTCGACGAGGCACGGCGCATCGCCGACGTTGGAGACGTAGATGGACCGCGCCCGGCGCGCGGGAAGGCCCACGAGGCCGAAGCGGAGCGCCTGCGGATCGGCGACGAGCGAGCAGCCGCGGGGGACGTAGGCGCTGCCGTGGAAGGGGATGCGCACCTCCCCCTGGGCCGGGATCGAGCTTTTCACGATCAAGCTGCCCTCGAACGTGCCGGCTGCGCGGGGAACGAACCAGAGCGGGATCTCCGCCGGCTCCGCCAGATCGAGGGGCATGGGCGGGGTGCGGATCGCGATCGGCGCCTCCTCCTCCCCGCCGTCCACGGCGATCGACTCGACGAAGAGAGCGAGCCCCGGCTCGCCCACGTTCTCCAGGCGGAGGGTGCGGAGGACCGCCGCGCCCACGGCGACGGTTCCGAAGTCGATCGCCTCGGCGTCGGCGCCGAGGCGGGGACCGCCGCCCACGCCCACCAGCTGCCCCCGGTACACGAGACCCTCCGGGCCACGGATGCGGAGCGTCGCCGTGTGCACGCCCGGCCCGGGCGGCCGAAAGCGCACGACGATCGGCGCCTCCTCGCCCGGCAGGAGCGGACCCACCTCGGGCTCGCCGACGATCTCGAAGGCGCCCTCGCGCGGCCGCACCGAGGCGCTGAAGGTGAGGGGCGCCTCGAAGTCGTTGCGGATCGTCACGACTTCGTCGAGCGCGAGTTTTGGCGGGACCGCACCGAAGTGCAGCTCGTCGGGCCAGACCTCCGCGACCGCCCCCTTCCCCTCCCCGCGGATGCGGGCGAGGCGCGGGGGGCAGGTGGGGCAGGACGAGGCCGAGAGCAGCGCTTCGTACGCCCGGGGCGCTTCGGGGCGAAACACGAGGGAGACCGAAGCCGTGCCCTCGGCGGGCAAGAGGAGGAACTCATCCGAAAGGGAGAACGCGGGATCGCCTTCGAGCCGGAGTTGGACGCGGAGCGGTCGGTCCACCTGGTTCTCCAGGACGAGCCGGATCTCCTGCGCGATGCCCGGCGTGATCCGGCCGAAGTCCACGTTCGCGGCCATGGAGAAGGGGATCGCGACGCCCACCCCGTGGACCGGAACCTCCGCCACGAGCTCTCCGTCCTCGGTGCGGAAGCCGACGGTCCCCTCGACCTCTTCCTCGCGGCGCGGCGCGAAGTAGACCGTGACGGCCGCCACCTCCCCTCCGCCGATCTCGACGACCGACGGCTCCACCCGAAAGCCCTCCGGCGGTCGGGTGACCTCGAGCCAAGCGGAAGTCCCGCCCCGGTTTTCGAGGATCACCTCCCCTGCGGCCTCCTCGCCGACCACGACCTCGCCGAACGAAGCGAAGGCTTCGCGGACCACCACCCCGCCCTTCGGCTGCGATGGCTCGGGCGGCGGTTCGGCGCAGGCCGCGACGAACCCCAGGATGCAGAGGGCGAGGGCCCCTGTTCGCCGCATTCCCTCTCGTCCTCCCGCGCACGCCGTGCGCGCGACGCGATGGCGGGATCCTACTGGGGCCCAAAAGGGCGGGCAAGGAAGGGCGCCTCGGCGGAAGGCCTCGCGCGGCCGGCCTTCACTGCACGCGGGCGGTCTGGACCTCGCTGTCCTTGCGCTGCGCCTGGAAGACCTCCCAGGCGCGCAGGGCGCGCAGCGCTGCGGCGAGCTGCGGATCGTCGCTCGTCACCTCGCCCTCGGGGGGAACCAGCACCGGCAAGGCGACGGCGCCGCTGCGATCGACCACCACGTCGGGCTCGATGCCCGTGCCGTGGATCGAGCGCCGGCTGGGCGTGTAGTAGCGGGCGACGGTGAGCTTGAGGCCGTGGCCGCCGTCCAGATCCACCACGTTCTGCACGCTGCCCTTGCCGAAGGTGCGGGTCCCCATCACCACGGCGCGGCCGTGGTCCTGCAGGGCGCCCGCCACGATCTCGCTCGCGGAGGCGGTGCGCTCGTCGACCAGGATCACCAGCGGATAGTCGGGCTCGGTTCCGGCGGCATGGGCCGTCTGCACGTCGAGGACGCGCCCGCCCCGACCGCGCGTGGTGACGATCTCGCCCTGGACGAGGAAGCGATCCGCCACCCGCACCGCCTGGTCGAGCAGTCCGCCGGGATTGCCGCGCAGGTCGAGGATCAAGCCCTGCAGGGGCCGACCCTGCTGCTGCTGGCGGAGATCCCCGAGCGCCTTGGCGACGAAGCTGTCGGTCTTCTCCTGGAAGCTCTTGATCCGGACGTAGCCGATGCCGCCGGGATGGAGCGCGGCCTCGACACTGCGAACCTGGATCCGGTCGCGCAAGAGCACGAGGTCGAGCGGCGCGGAGAAGCCCTCGCGGAAGATCGCCAGGCGGATGCGCGTGCCGGGCTGGCCCCGCATCCTGCGCACGGCCTCGGCCACGGAGAGATCCTTGGTGGGCTCGTCGTCGATGGAGACGATCCAGTCGCCCGCGAGGATGCCGGCGCGCGAGGCCGGCGAGTCCTCGAGCGGCCGCACGACCACCAGGCGATCGCCCTCCTTGGCGATCTCCAGGCCGAGGCCACCGAACTCGCCGGCGGTGTCGGCCTTCATGTTGCGGTAGTCCTCCGCGGGGAGGAAGACGGTGTAGGGGTCGAGGGTCCCGAGCATGCCCTTGATGGCCCCCTCGATCAGCGTCCGCGGATCCGTCTCGTCCACGTAGCTGTTCTCCACGTGGGCGAGGACCTTCGCGAAGAGGTCGAGGCTGCGGTAGGTGGAGGCGCCGGCCGATGCCACCGAGGCCACGAAGAGGCCGCCCCCCAGGAAGGAGACGATCGCCACCGCGAGGTAGGGAAGGATCCTGGATCGGTTCCGCACGACTTCCTCTCCGAGGGCGCGACCCTCCAGCGCGCCGTCGAACATCGACCGATCCTATCACCCAGCCGATGGGTAGAAACAGCAGCCGAGCGAGCGTGCCCCCGCAGGCGCGGCGCGATCAGCGGGCGAACCAGGGGAGCGGATCGACGGGCTTTCCCTGCTCGCGCAGCTCGAAATAGAGGAAGGGCCCCTTCAACGATCCCGTCTCCCCCACCGTACCGATCGCGGTGCCGCCCTCGACCTCCTCGCCGGGCTGGACGTCGATCCGCTCCAGATGCCCGTAGAGGGTGTGGTAGCCGTCGCCGTGGTCGAGGATGACGAGGTTGCCGTAGCCGCGGAACCACTCCGCCCACACCACCTTCCCCTTGTCCACGGCGACCACCTCGGTGCCCTGCGGCGCGCGAATGTCGATGCCGTTGTGGTGGGTGACGGTGCCGAACTTGGCGTTGACCACCCGGCCGAAGGGGACCTCGACGATGCCCGCCACGGGACGGCGGAGCGCGCCGTAGCGGCGGCCGAAGCCGCTCGCGCTCCGGGCGCGGGCGAGGCGTTCCAGCTCCCGATCGAGCCGGCGCTTCGCATCGCGCAGCTCCTCCCCGAGGCGCTCGGCGAGGCGTCTCTCGCGGCGGATGCCGTCGAGCGTGGCCGCCAGAGCGGCGCGGGCCGCCTCCGCTCCTTGGCGGCGGAGGCGCGCCGCCTCGGCCAGGGCGAGCGCTTCCTTTCGCGCCACCTCGTTCCGGGCGCGCGCGGCCTCGACGCGGAGGCGCGCCGCGCGGGCCTCCCGCAGCGCATCCAGGTCGACGGCCAGGATCCGGTCCAGGGCGCGTGCGCTGCGCAGCACCGCGGAGAGCTTTTCGGCGGCGAGGTGGCTGCCGCGACGGAGGATGCGGTAGCGGGCGCGCAGCCGTGGCCCCAGCGCTTCGATCTGCGCGTCGAAGGCCTCGCGCGCCGCCGCCTCCTCGGCTGCGAGCGGCCCCAGGGCGGCCTCCGCCTCCGCGGCACGGCGCTCCTCTTCGTCCGCCGCCGCGGCCGCGGCGCGGATCTCCGCCTCGAGCACCTCCAGGGCCTCGAGGATCGAGCTTTCGTCGCTGCGCAGCCGAGCGAGCGTCGCCTCCGCCTCGCGCAACCGCGCCTCGACCGACCCGGGCGTCTCCGCCTCCGCCGCGGCGGCCAAGAGGGCACACAGCGGCAGAAGCCGCCTCACCGCAGCTCCCTCCCCAAGGCGAAGACGGTCGCGGTCACGCCGAGCAGCATCCCCGCGAGGACGAGGGCCAGGGAGGCGAGCGGCGCGGTGAGGAGACCGACGCCGAGGTCGGCGGTGATCGTCGGACCCGCATCCTGGCCGCGCTCCCAGGCGGCGAGCAGGTGGAAGGCGACGGCCGCGGCCAATCCCCCCGCGCCGCCCGCGAATCCGCCCTCGAGGAGGAAGGGGAGGCGGACGAAAGCGTCGGTGGCGCCGAGGAGCTGCAGGATCTCGATCTCGTCCCGGCGCGCGTGGACGGAGAGGCGGATGACGGCGCCGACGAGCAGCGCGGTGCCGAGGAGGAGCACCGCGAGCAGGACCGCCGAGGCGCGCTCCGCGAAGCGCCCCACCAAGGCGAGCCGCTGGGCCAAGCCCCGTCCCCAGTCCACCTCCTCCACGCCGGGCAGGCGGGAGAGGGCCTCGGCGAGGTGGGGGAGATGCTCCACGCCCGCGGTGCCCCCGGGTCGGACCTCGATGGTGGCCGGGAGGGCGAGGCGCGGGAGGTCGGTGAGCAGCCCCTCCTCGTCGCCCAGGGCCTGGCGCAGCCGCTCCATCGCCTCCTCGGGCGCGACCCAGCGCGCGCTTCCGCCCACGGTGCGCGCCGCCTCGGCGGCGAGCCGCCGCCCCGCCTCCTCGTCCAGATCGTCGGAGAGGTAGAGGGTGAGCTCCACGCGGCTTCCCCAGTCATCGAGGAGCTCGCGCAGCCCCAGGGCGATCGCGCCCGCGCCCGCGGCCACGACCAGCGTCGCACCGACCGTCAGCGCGGCGATGAGGTGCGAGAGCGGCGCGCGCCGGATCGACTCCCAGGCGCCGCCCAGGGCGAAGGCCAGGATCCTCATCCCTCCTCCTGGATGCGCCCCGCGCGGATCCGCACCCGCCGGTGGGAGAGGTTCTCGAGGAACATGGGATCGTGCGTGGCGAGCACGACCAGGGCGCCACGGCCGGTCTGATCGAAGAAGAGCTCCATGGCTTTGCGCGCCCAGTGCGCGTCGAGCTGGGAGGTGGGCTCGTCGACCAGAAGCAGCGGCGGCGCGCCGACGAGCGCGCGGGCGATGGCCACGCGCTGCCGTTCACCGCCGGAGAGGCGCTCGACCGGCGCGTGGAGGCGATCCCCGAGGCCGAGCTCGTCGAGCCAGCGGATCGCCTCCTCGTCGGCCTCGCGCACCTTCGCGCCGCGGATCACCAGGGGCAGGCGGACGTTGTCGAGCACGCTGCGGCGCGAAAGGAGGCGGAAGTCCTGGAAGACCACGCCGACACTCTGGCGATGCCGCGCGAGCTCCTTGCGCGAGAGGCGGGCGAGGTTGCGCTCGCCCACGAGGACCTGCCCCTGCGTCGGCGCCTCGGCGCCGAGCAGAAGGCGGAGGAAGGTGCTCTTCCCGGCGCCCGAAGGCCCCCAGAGGATGAGGAACTCGCCCTCCGACGCCTCGATGTCGACGTCGACGAGCGCCGCGTCCTGGCCGGGGTAGGCCTTGTGCACCTGGAAGAAGCGAATCATCCGGTATCACCGGAGGAAATCGCGCACCTGCCTCGCGATTCCCTCCGCGTCCAATCCGTGCTTGCGATACAGGTCGTCGGGGCTGCCCGACTCGCCAAAGACGTCGCGCAGGCCGATGCGCAGCATCTTCGAGGGGAAGTGCTCGCCGAGGACCTCCGCCACCGCACTGCCCAGGCCGCCGATCACCGAGTGATCCTCCGCGGTGATCACCTTGCCGCCGCAGGCCCGTGCGGCCTCGACCACGCCCTCCACGTCGAGCGGCTTGATCGTGTGCACGTTGACCACGCGCACCGAGAGGCCGTCGGCCTCGAGCCGCTCGGCCGCGCGCAGCGCGTGCGAGACCTGCGCGCCGGTGGCGAAGATCACGGCGTCCTCGCCGCCGCGCAGCGTCTCCACCTTGCCGAAACGGAAGACGTAGTCCTCCGCATGGATGCGCTCGACGTTCTGGCGGGTGAGACGGAGGAAGACGGGACCCTGGTGATCGGCGAGGTACTGCACCACCGCCTCGGTCTCCACGTCGTCGGCGGGCTGGATGACGGCCATGCCCGGGAGAACGCGCATGAGCGCGATGTCCTCGAGGCCCTGCTGCGAGTAGCCGTCGTCGCCCACCGCCACGCCCGCGTGGGTGCCGACGATGCGCACGTTCGCCTCGGAGTAGGCGACCGAGAGGCGGATCTGGTCGTAGCGCCCGGTGATGAAGCAGGCGAAGGAGCAGGCGAAGGGAACCTTGCCCGCGAGCGCGAGGCCCGCCGCGGTCCCGAGCATGTTCGCCTCCTGGATGCCCATCTCGAAGAAGCGGTCCGGGAACTTCTTGGCGAAGAGCTCGGACTTGGTGGAGACCGCGAGGTCCGCATCGAGGACGACCACGTCCTTGCGGCTCTCGCCGAGCCGCGCCAGCGCCTCGCCGAACGCCTGTCGGGTTGCCTTCATGGTGCTCATCCCTTCAGCTCCTCGATCGCCCGCTGGGCCTCTTCCCGCTTCGGCGCGACGCCGTGCCAGCCGACCTGGCCCTCCATGAAGGAGACGCCCTTGCCCTTGACGGTGTCGGCGATGACGAAGGTGGGCTTGCCCTTGGTCCCGTGCGCCTCCTCGATGGCGCGGAGGAAGGCGCCGATGTCGTGCCCGTCGATCCGAACGACGTGCCAGTTGAAGGCGCAAAGCTTCTCCTCGAGCGGCTCGAGGTCCATCACGTCGCGCGTGAAGCCGTCGATCTGCGCCTTGTTGTAGTCGAGGATGGCGACCAGGTTGTCGAGCCGGAACTTGGGCGCGCTCATCAGCGCCTCCCAGACCTGGCCCTCCTGCATCTCGCCGTCGCCGAGCATGCAGTAGACGCGGAAGGCGTCGCCGTCCAGCTTGGAGGCGAGGGCCATCCCCTGCGCCACCGAGAGCCCCTGCCCGAGCGAGCCCGTGCAGGCTTCCACGCCCGGCGCGAGGACGAAGGAAGTGACCGGATGGCCCTGCAGGCGGCTACCGAGCTTGCGCAGGGTGGCGAGCTCCTCGCGGGAGACGTACCCCGCCTCGGCCATGCAGGCATAGACGGCGGGAACGCCGTGCCCCTTGGAAAGGACGAACCGATCGCGATCGGGGCGCGCGGGGTTTTTCGGATCGTGGCGCAGCACCTGGAAGTAGAGCGCCGTGACCATGTCGATCGCGGAGAGCGAGCCCCCGGGATGACCGGAACCGGCCTTCTCCAGCATTTCGATGATGTCCACGCGCATGCGCCGGGCGATCGCTTCGAGCTCGGCGATCCGCGCCGCGTCGGCGCGCGGGGTTCCGGGTGAAACGGGATGCATCGACCTTCCTCCAAGCCGGATGGGGCGTTCGGGCGCGGCCGCGGTGCGGATGGGATCGCCAAGGCACGACCCGCCCTTCGCGCGACGCTCCTAGCAGCGGCGGCGCCGAGTTTCAACCGGGGAGGGGGCGACCCCTCATTCGTCGCCGGTATCGCCGGAGAGGTAGCGGAGGATCACCTCGTCGAGGCTGCGGTCGGAGACGAGATCCCGCGAATCCAGTGTCTCGGCGTCGCGGAATCTGGGCGGCAGGGGCGGAGGTCCCGACGGGCGCTTCGGCGGGAGCGGCGGCGGCGCCGGCCGAGGACCCGCGGGCCAGCTCGGCCGCTCCGCGGGTCGGAGGGTCGGCGGCGCGGGCGCCCTCCCCTTTCCGGACCACGGCCAGGCGACCTTCGGCTCCGAGGGAGGGAGCGGTGGTGGCGTCGGCGGTGCCGCGCGCGAGGGCGCGGGAGGTGCGGGCGCGGGCGCCGGCGCGTCGTAGACGCCGCTGACGAGGTTGCGCAGCATCTCCTTGTGCTGCTCCTCCATCAGCGTGCGGACGAGGCTGGCGAGGTTGGGCGCACCGCGCAGCTCGGCGTAGGAGGTCTTCTTGGAGGCGATGATGTTCCCGCCGAGAAAGAGGTGCGTGACGATGTGCGCGCTCTCCGTCCCGGTGTCCTCCGTCTGCACGTGGTAGAGCTGTCCCTTGTGCTTGACGTTGTGGTTGAAGCCGGTGACCAGGCGCGACGGCGTCGACATGGCATCCTCGTACCACAGCGACGGGCCCGCGCGAAGCCGACGCGCGGCGCCCCGTGCGGATGAGCCCGCTCTTATAGATCCACTTGCTCGACGGCGCCCGGAAGACTTCCGAGGAAGCGCTGCGCCACCTCGAAGAACCGCGCGGGCACGTCCGTGACGAGGAGGCGGTGCGCGGCGTCCGCGCCGGCCGGCGTCGGCGCGCGCGCAGCGAGGATATCCGCCACCGCGGCGCCGGCGTCCACCAGCGCCACCTCCTCTCCCAGCACCCGCGCGAGCGCCGGGCGCAGCAGAGGATAGTGCGTGCAGCCGAGGATGAGAACGTCCACGCGCCCGCGCAGATCGCCCAGGTAGCGCTCGGCCACGGCTTCCGCCACGGGCCCTTCGGTCCACCCCTCCTCCGCGAGAGGAACGAAGAGGGGGCAGGCGCGCGCCACTTCCGGCGGCCTCCCGGTGCGCGCCTCGATCGCGCGCTGGTAGGCGCCCGAGGCGATGGTCCCCTCCGTCCCGATCACGCCGATGCGGCCGCCCGGGCGGGCCGCGATCGCCGCCTCCACGCCCGGCTCCACCACGCCGAACACCGGGATGGGCAGCTCGGCGCGCAACACATCCAAGGCGTGCGCGGAGGCGGTGTTGCAGGCGACGACGAGCATCTCGACGCCTTCGCGCAGAAGGAGAGCGGCGTTGTTGCGGGAGTAGCGGACCACCACCTCGGGGCTCTTGGTCCCGTAGGGGACCCGGGCGGTATCGCCCAGGTAGATGGTGGGGACACCGGGGAGTCGCTCGCGGATGGCGCGCAGGATGGTGAGTCCGCCCACGCCGGAGTCGAAGACGCCGATCATGGGCGGAGCTTAGTCAGTAGGCCCGCGCGAGGTCGAGCGTGAACTCGTTGTAGCCCGAGCTCACCCACACCTTGCGGTAGAGCTCCCAGGTGAAATCCCGGGAGAGGGAGGGATAGCCCCAGGCCCAGATGCGGTAGCGGCCGCGGGGGTGGTCCTCGAAGACCACGGATTCGTCGCGGCAGTGCACCACGCCCGATT
>DATGOH010000019.1:0-4592 GCA_035306165.1 Ferdinandcohnia sp. | reverse complement strand
AGGCCTGCAGGTAGAGGGACCCCTCCCTCTCCACGCGCTCGACCGCCCGCTCCTTTCCGTCGCGCTTCGCGTCCAAGAGCTGCACGCCCTCGCCGAGTGATCCCCACTGCGGCTTGGCGACCACCGGCGAGCCGAGCCGCTCGAAGGCGGGCGGGACGTCGCTCGCCCGCTGCACCACCACGCTCGGCGGCGTGGGAACGCCAGCGCGGGCCAGGGCGGCGCTCGTGCGGAGCTTGTCCTGCGCCGCGAGCAGGGCGTCGAGGGAGTTCAGCACCAAGGCCCCGCCCTCCTCGAGAAGCCGATATGCCAAGCGCTGGACCTCCGCGTCACCGCCGGGTCCGAGCCCCCGAAGCAAGAGAAAGACGTCGAAATCCTCCGCGGGTCGATCCCCGAAATGCAGGCGAGGACCGTCGCCGCCGAGGACCTCCATGCGGATCGAGGCGGGCGCGAGCGCCTCCGCGCGGCCGATGCGGGCGCAGGCGCGCAGAAGGCTTTGCGAGGTCGGATCCTCCTCCGGATAGCCCGTGACCACCCCAAATCGAAGCGCCTGCCCCCCATCGCGCCGGACGCCCTCCCCGCTCGACTCTCGACCGAAAGCCTCTGCACGCCCACCCGCACCGTGCAAGTGCGCCACAGAGTGGCGCGTTCGGTTCCATCGCTTCCGGTCGCCCATGCCCGCTTCGTCCCCGACAAGCCCGTTCGAACAGGCTCCTACCGAACAAAGCTAGGCAGCAATGCCAAGGGGGGAAGCCCTCTCGGGTCGCCCGAGGACGCGCGCCGCGGCGATTCCGGGTCAGAAGACCCCTGTCGTTCCCTCGCCGATTCCGCCGCGCGCGAGCGCCTCGCGCTCCTGGATGAACTCCCGCACACCCTCCGCCACGCCGCGCATCATCTCCTCCTGGTAGGCGGCGGATTGGAGGCGCTTCCCCTCCTCCGGATGGGAGATGAAGCCGGTCTCGAGGAGGATCGCGGGCATCTTCGCGCCGACGAGGACGAAGAAGAGGGCCTGCTTGACCCCGAGGTCGCGGACGGCGTCCTGACCGAAGCGGCCGCGCGCGCGGGAGACCATCTTGCGCTGCACCAGCTCGGCGAGCTTGACCGAATCGTCGGTGTTCGCCTTGGTCGCGAGGTCCGCGAGGATGAACTGCAAGTCTCCGAGCGTCCGCTCGGAGGAGGCGTTCTCCCGCGCCGCGAGCCGCGTCGCGTAGCGGTCGGAGTTGAGGTTCAGCGTATAGGTCTCGATCCCGTGCGCGCTGCGGTTCTGCGCCGCGTTCACGTGCAAGGAGAGAAAGAGGTCCGCTCCCTTCTCGTTGGCGAAGCGCGTACGCTCCTCGAGCGAGAGGGTGCGATCGTCCTCGCGGGTGAGCAGGACCTCGAGCCCCATCGCCTCCAGGTGGCGCCGCAGCTTCTTCGCCATGGCGAGGGTGAGGTCCTTCTCCTTCGCGCCGTCCGGCCCGATCGCCCCGGTGTCCTTGCCCCCATGGCCGGGATCGATCACCACGCGACGCACCTTCAGCCCGGCGAGGACGGAGAAGGGCACCTCGGCCTTCACCACCTTCTCGAGCTCCTGCACCCTCTCGCCGCGCTGGCTGGCTTCCATCGCGGCCAGGATCTCGGCGGCCGAGGGCAGGTGCGCGCCGGGGATCTCCTCCTCCTCCCGCTTCGACCGAGCCGGAGCGCCTTTCGCGGCCGCCTCCGTCTTCGTCGCGGCCACGGCGGTACCCGACCCGCTCGTCGAGAGCTCGGCCAAGCGCTCGCGCGCCAGCGGAACCATGTCGCCCCGGGGGAAGCGCCGGAGGAGTTCGTCGAGCGTGGCCCGCGCCCGCGCGTCGTCGCGGCCGAGGTGGATCTCCGCCGCGCGGTAGAGCGCGTCGTCGGCGAGGTTGGAGCGGGGGCAGCGGTCCGCCACCGCGCGGTAGCGCCGATCCGCCTCGTCGCGGTCCTTCTGAACGAAGGAGACCTTCGCCATCTCGGCCACTGCGCGCGCGCCGTTGTAGAGCGCCGCGCAGCGCAGATCCTCGTTGCGAAGCCGCGCGGCGGAGCGATCCAGCGCGGCGATCACGCGTTCCCAGCGGTCGCGGTAGCGCTTCGCCTTGGCGTCGTCGATCAGATCCAGGAGGGCCTGGCGGGCCTCCTGGTACTCCTTTTCCGCAGCCTCCTGGGCGGAAGCGGTGAGCGGAACGACCGCCAGGAGGAGCGCGGCTGCCATCCGGAGAGCTCGCATCGCACCCACCATTCCACACCCCGGCACCAGGGCCAAAATTTCCGCCCCCTCCCCTGTGGATTCCTCGCGCCCGCCAGTGCGCCCTGGCCCCGCGCCCCGCGCGACAGCGAGAGGGCTCTTGTATCGCCCGAACCAGCAAGGTAGAAATTCTCCAAGAATAGGAGGCCTGCATGCGTGCTCAGCTTCGAACGCTCTCCCTTCTGCTCCCCCTCCTCGCCTTCGCGGCCTGCGGCGACGAAGGCGGGGTGGTGATCGAGGCCACCTCGTCTTCCCGGGCTCCGGTCGAGTCGACGCCCGGCCTCGTCCGCACCCAGATCCTCCTCACCCTCCGCGAGATCCACGCCCATGTGGTCGGCGGTCCGGACGAGCCGCCGCCGAAGGGTCGGCACGGTCTCGAATGGAGGACGAAGCACGGCAAGTGGATGGTCGCCACCCTCGAGGGCTCGCCGACCATCGATCTCCTCGAGCTGCCGGAGCGCCCGATCCGCATCGGGCACCTCGATCTTCCCGAGGGCAAAATCACCCAGATCCGGCTCTTCCTCGACGAGGAGGGTCCGAACGAAGTGGTGCTCCCCGACGGGCGGAGCTGCCCCCTCCACATCCCCTCCTCCGCCCAGACCGGGATCAAGGTGATCAAGCCCTTCAAGCTCGAGGTGGAGGAGGACGAGGAGGTGCGCCTGGCGATCGACTTCAAGCTGCGCGAATCGATCGTCGAGGAGGAGGGTTGCGCCTACCGCCTCTCCCCCGTCTTCGAGGTGCGCGTCGACGGCTGAGCCCGGCGCGCCACGCGCCTCGTCCGCTGCGGCTCAGCCGAGGCGGGCCTTCCACGCGAAGAGGAGATCGAGGGCCTGCCGCGGCGTGACCTCGTCGGGATCGAGGCGGCGGATGGCGTCGAGGACCTCCGCCGCCTTCGGATCCGGAGGCGCCTCCCCGCCGAAGAGGCCGAGCTGGGCCGGCTTGGCCGCGGATTTCCCCTTGCGCGCGAAGACGGCCCTCCCCTGCGGATCGAGCTCGTTGCTCTCCAGGTTCGCGAGGATCTCCTTGGCGCGTGCGATCACCTCCGGCGGCACGCCCGCGAGGCGCGCCACCTCGATCCCGTAGGAGCGGGAGGCGCCGCCGGGGATCAACTTCCGCAGGAAGATCACCCGCCCCGCCCGCTCGGTGACGGCGATGGTGGCGTTCTGCACCCGCGGGCGCTCCTTCGCCAGTTCCACGAGCTCGTGGTAGTGCGTGGCGAAGAGCGTGCGCGCGCCCACCCGGTCGTGGAGGTGTTCGGCCACCGCCCAGGCGATGGAGAGGCCGTCGAAGGTGGAGGTGCCACGACCGATCTCGTCGAGGACCACGAGCGAGCGCTCGGTGGCGCCGTGCAGGATCGCCGCCGTCTCCACCATCTCCACCATGAAGGTGCTCTGCCCCTTGGCGATGTCGTCGGAGGCGCCCACCCGGCAAAAGATCCGGTCCGCCACGCCGATCCGGGCGCGGCTCGCCGGCACGAAGGAGCCCGCCTGCGCCATGAGGACGATGATCGCCGTCTGGCGCAGGATGGTGCTCTTGCCCGCCATGTTGGGGCCGGTGATCACCAGGATCTGCTGCTCGCTGCGATCGAGGCGGACGTCGTTGGGCACGAAGCTCTCGGTGCCCAGCGCGCGCTCCACCACGGGGTGGCGGCCCTCGACGATCTCCAGCACGTCGCTCTCGTCCACCTCGGGCCGGGTGTAGCCGTATTCGGCGGCCACGCGCGCGAGGCTGGCCAGCGCGTCCACCGTGGCGATCGCCGCGGCCGCGCGACGGATCGCCGCCGAGCGATCGAGGATGCGTCGCCGCAGTGCCTCGAAGAGCTCCGCCTCCTTCTCGATGCGGCGCTCCTCGGCGGTGAGGATCTTCTCCTCCAGCGTCTGCAGCTCCTCGGTGGTGAAGCGCTCGGCGTTGGCCGTGGTCTGCTTGCGCAGGTAGTGCGCGGGAACGAGGTGGAGATTGGGCTTTGTGACCTCGATGTAGTAGCCGAAGACTTTGTTGTAGCGGAGCTTGAGCGAAGCGATTCCGGTCCGCTCCCGCTCCTGCGCCTCGAGCCGCGCCAGGACCTCCTTGCCGCTCGTGGCCAGGTCGATGAGCTCGTCGAGCCCCGGATCCCAGCCCCGCCGGAACATCTTCCCCTCGCGCGTGGTGGGAGGCAGCTCCTCCTCCAGCGCGCGCTCGAGCTCCGCGGCGAGATCCTCGAAACCGAGCAGCGGCTCCCGCTGCTTTGCGAGCAGCGCCGCCGAGCAGCCGCCGAGCCGCTCTGCGAGAGGTGACAGCCGCGCCAGCGAAAGGCCGAGTGCGCGCGCGTCGCGGGCATTGCCCACCCCGAGCGCGAGGCGGCCGAGCAGCC
>DATGOH010000018.1:0-4344 GCA_035306165.1 Ferdinandcohnia sp. | reverse complement strand
ACCTCCGTGCCTCGCGTGATCAGCGTGATGACCGCACCTTCGGGAAGGGCGAGGTCGCGGATCCTCGGTCCGAGCGCACCGTCCGGCCCGGGAAGGTCCACCACGACCAGATCGTAGTCGGTGTGGGCCATGGTGATGAGCTCGAGGTTGAACAGGGGCTTGGGACGCGCGGGCTCGGAGAGCTTCAGCCAGCTGGCGAGCATGCCGAGCGTGGACCCCTGCACGAGCATGGAGAGGACGACGGCGAAGAAGACGAGGCTGAAGACGTCGCGGCCGATCGCCATCCCCGCCGCGGCGGGATAGGTGGCCAAGACGATCGGCACCGCGCCGCGCAGACCCGCCCAGGCGGCGAAGAACTTGGTCTTCAGCGGGATGCCCATGCCGACGGTCCCGAGGAAGATCGCCACGGGGCGGGCGGCGAAGGTCAGCACGAGGAAGAGCATCGTGCCCTGCGGCCAGAGCTCGGACCAGGTGCTGGGATTCACCAAGAGTCCCAGCAGCGCGAAGACCGCGACGTTGGCGATGGTGGAGACGGCCTCGGAGAAGTTCTGCACCCCCTGCTTGTGCACGAAGGAGCTGTTGCCCATCACGTAGCCGCACGTGAAGACGGCGAGCATGCCGCTCGCCTGCGCGAGCTCCGCCACACCGTAGGTGAGCAACACCACCGCGAGGAAGAGGACGTAGTAGTAGCCGCGGTCCTGGGGCTGCAGACGGTTGAAGAGCCAGATGGAGGCCTTCGCGAAGAAGAGGCCGACGACGGGGCCGAGGCCGAACTTCCAGAAAAACGAGAGGATCGTGTTGGCGCCGAGCTCCTCCCCGGAGACCAGGGCGTGGACGGCCACCGTGGTCATCAGGATGGCCATCGGGTCGTTCGCGGCGCTCTCGATCTCCACCAGGGAAGCGACCCGCGCCGGCAACGACTGGCGGCGGAGGATGGAGAAGGTGGCCGCCGCGTCGGTGGAGGAGATGATCACGGCGAGCAGGAGGGAGAGCTCGAACGACCAGCCCAGCAAGAAGTGCAGGCAAGCGAAGGTGATCCCCGCGGTGAGCAGCACGCCCCAGGTGGCCAACCCGCCCGCGGGAAGCGCCACCGCGCGGAAGTCCGAGCGCCGCGTCAGAAAACCGCCGTGGTAGAGGATGAAGACCAGGGCCATGTTGGCGGCCTGGTTGGCGAGCTCGTAGTCGTCGAAGGCCCAGAGGTTGAGGACCTCGTTACCGAAGAGGATGCCCGCGCCCAGCGCGACGAGAATGACCGGAACGGACCAGCGCTCCAGCCAAACCGCGGCGAGGACGACCGCGATGAGTAGGAGTGGGGCGACGATGTAGGCGACGTTCAAGGCTCCTCCGCGCTCTCGGTTTCGTCTACCAAGCGCGCCGAAGGGGCTTCAACCGATTCCCGCACGGAATTTTCGGGATCGAACCGAGCCAGGGTGCATTTCCACGCGGGCGCGCCGGGGGATAGACTGGGATCATGTCGCTCAGCCGTCGAACCTTCCTGACGAGCGCAGGGCTGGCCCTCGCCGCGGCGGCGACCGGATGCGCGCCCGGTCAGGCGCCCGCCGTCCTGCGCCGCAGCGAGCGAAGGGTCCTGCAGAGCTTCGCGGGAATGCCGACCACGGACGGCGCCGGCGTGCGCCTGCTCCGGATCATCGGCCAACCCGCGCTGCGCCACCTGGACCCCTTCCTCCTTCTCGACCGCTTCCACTCCGACGATCCCGACGCCTACATTCGCGGCTTTCCCGACCACCCGCACCGCGGCTTCGAAACGGTGACGATCATGCGGGCGGGCCGGATGCGCCACGCCGACAGCCGCGGCAACCGGGGGGTGATCGAGGGCGGCGGGGTGCAGTGGATGACCGCCGGCCGCGGAATCGTCCACTCGGAGATGCCCGAGCAGCAGGAGGGCCTGTTGTCGGGCTTCCAGCTCTGGGTGAACCTGCCGGCGCGCGAAAAAATGTGCGCACCCGCGTACCAGGACCTCGAGCCGGGGCGCATCGCGCGCGGCGCGCTCGGCGCGAGCCGGATCGAGGTGGCGGCAGGCGCGATCGACGGCCTGGTGGGTCCGGTCGAGAAGCGGCCCACCCGCCCCCTCCTCGCCTACGTGAGCCTGGAGGACGACCAGCCCGTGCGGCTGGAGCTGCCCGAACATCACACGGCTTTCGTCTACGTGGCCGAGGGGGAGGTGGAGGTCGGGCCGGGGCGCGACCAGGTCGTGGAGGGCCGGCTCGGGCTCCTCGGCCCCGGCCATCGGCTGACGGTGCGCGCACCGAGCCGGCGCACCGAGGTGCTCGTGGCCGCGGCGATGCCGCTGCGCGAGCCCATCGTCCAGCGCGGGCCCTTCGTCATGAACACCGAGGAGGAGATTCGCCAGGCCTTCCTCGATTACCGCGCCGGGCGACTCGGACGGGATTGATGCGCCGGCGCCGGGGCCTTCGTCCCTGGCCAGGCCGGCGGCATGGTCCGAACCGCCGGCAGCGGTGCCCCTCGGCGAAGGGGAATGGAGGAAGCGCTCGGCGGTTCGATGGGGCAAGATCCCTCGGCATGCGTCGTTTCCCCCTCGCCATCGCCCTGCTCGCCACCCTTTCCCACGCGCCGGTCGCGCAGGCCCAGTCCTCTGCGCGCGGTGCGCTGGACGAGGGCGTCCACCGGGTGCAGGCCGACCTCCTCCTCGATGCGGAGGAGGTCCGGCCCGGCGAGCGCTTCCGCGCCGGCGTCCGGTTCCGGATGCACGAGGGCTGGCACGTCTACTGGCGCCATCCCGGCGAGTCGGGGCTGGGAACCGAGCTCGTCTTCTCGGGCGCCGCCTTCGGCCCCGTCGCGTGGCCCTTCCCCCAGACCTTCCGCACGGGCGGCGGCTTCATCCGCACCTACGGCTACGAGGGGGAGGTGCTCCTCTTCGCCGAGGGGCGCGCGCCGGATGCGCCCGGCGAGCACGTCGTCGAGGCGCGCGCCGACGTCCTCGTCTGCGAAGTGGACTGCATCCCCGCCGACTTCGCGCTCCGCCTCCCCCTGCGGGTGGGGGAGGCGCGGCGCCCCTCGGAAGCGGCGCCCCTCTTCGATGCGGCGCAGGCCACGGTGCCGGCCCGCATCGAGGGCCTCGAGGTCGCGGCCGAGGCGCGCTTCGAGGCGGAGGGGATCCGCGGGCGGCTCCGCCTTCCCGCAGGCTGGCGAGCCGAAGGCGAGGATGCCTTCGTGCCGGACGCCTCTCCCGGCTTCGAGGCGCTGCGCGGCGAGATCCGCGACGGCGCGATCGCGATCGAGGGAAAGCCCGCCGTGGAAGCCTCCGAGCCGCCGCGGGTACGGGGCGTCGCGCGGCTCGTCGCACCGGACGGCGCGCTCCATCACGCGGAGATCGACGCGCCGGTGATCGCGGCGAACGAACCTCCGGTCGCCGCGACGGAGGCCCAGGGCCCCTCCCTCGCACTCGTCCTTCTCCTCGCCCTCGGCGGGGGCGCCCTGCTCAACCTCATGCCCTGCGTCTTTCCCGTGCTGGCGGTGAAGGTCTACGGCTTCACCCGGCTCGCCGCGGAGAGCCGACGCGGGCTTTTCGCCCACGCCGCCGCCTACGCCGCGGGCGTGGTCGGCTCGCTGCTCGCGCTCGCGGGCGCGGTGATCGCGCTGCGCGCCGCAGGCACGGGGGTGGGCTGGGGCTTTCAGTTCCAGCACCCGATCTACGTGGCGGCGGTGGCCGCGGTGGTCGTCGCCTTCGCGCTCAACCTCTTCGGCGTCTTCCGCGTGGACGTTTCCGCCGGGCGCCTCGTGGAGCGAGTGGACGCGCGCCAGGGCCTCGGGCGCAGCGTGGGCGAGGGCGTGCTCGCGGTGGTGCTCGCCACGCCCTGCTCCGCGCCGCTGCTCGGCACGGCCCTGGGCTTCGCCTTCGCCGCGCCCGCGTGGGTGACGGCGCTCGTCTTCCTCGCCCTCGGCGTGGGGCTGGCCGCGCCCTTCTGCCTGCTGGTCCTCGTCCCCGGTTTGGTGGAGCGCCTGCCTCGCCCCGGTCCCTGGATGGAGCGCTGCAAGGAAATCCTCGGCTTCGCGCTGCTCGCCACGGCGGTCTGGTTGGTGTGGGTGATGGGCGGGCTCGGCGGCGTGGACGCCATGGCGCGCCTGCTCGCCTTCCTCGTGGCGGTGGCGCTCGCCTGCTGGCTCTTCGGCCTGGCGCAGAGCGCGGCGCGCCGCAGGTGGTTGGGCCGCGCCGCTGCCCTGGGCGTGCTGCTCGCCGCCGTCCCCTTCCTCCCCACGTCCACGCGCAGCGCACCGCCCAACGCGACGACGAAGGCCTGGAGCGAAGACGCCGTGGCCGCCGCCCTGGCCGAGGGGCGACCGGTCTTCGTGGACTTCACCGCC
>DATGOH010000017.1:0-3444 GCA_035306165.1 Ferdinandcohnia sp. | reverse complement strand
AGGCGAGCTCGCCGCCGACCATGGGGAGGCCGAGGCCCTTGCCGTACTCCGCCATCCCCCGCGTGGCCTCCGTGAGGATCTCCTCGGTGCGGGGATGGCTGGGCTTGCCGACGCGGACCACATACATCCCGGCGATCGGCCGCGCGCCCATGGTGAAGATGTCCCGGGCGAGGCCGCCCACCGCCGTCGCCGCGCCGTGGTAGGGGTGCAGGTACGAGGGGTGGTTGTGGCTCTCGATCTTGAAGGCCACCGCCTGGCCGTCGCCGATGTCCACGACGCCGGCGTTCTCGCCCGGCCCCTGCAGCACCCGGGGGCCCTCGGTCGGAAAGTTCTTCAAGTGCTTGCGGGAGCTCTTGTAGGAGCAGTGCTCGCTCCACATGGCCCCGAAGAGCCCGAGCTCCACCAGATTCGGCTTCCTCCCCAGCTTGTCGAGGATGCGGTTCCACTCCTCCTCGGTGAGTCCCTGCGCCTTTGCTACTTCGACCGTGATCTCTTCGCTCATCGTCTGCCCTCGGCGGCTCCAAGAGCCCGATGAAATGGCGGGCCCCCCGCGAGCCGCAGCCGCCCCTTACCATGGCGAGGGGGGATGCGCGAAGATGCCCCCGCGAAAAAGTTCGGCGTAGGCCTGCTCGTAGGCGGCGGCCGAGCGATCCCACGAGTGATCCTCCGCCATGGCGCGGTCGACCATGGCCTCCCACGCGCCCCGATCGGCAAAGGTGGCCAGTGCGCGGTCGACGGCCGCGAGCAGCGCCTCGGGCCGATAGGCCTCGAAGGAAAAGCCCGTCTCCCCCTCGCGCACGGTATCGCGCAGCCCCCCGGTCGCCCGCACGACCGGTACGGTGCCGTAGCGGAGAGCGTACAGCTGGGCCAACCCGCAGGGCTCGTAGGAGGAGGGCATGAGGAGAGCGTCCGCGCCGGCGTAGATGCGGTGGGCGAGGCCCTCGAAGAAGCCGACGCGCAGGACGAGGCGATCGGGCCGACGCTTAGCCCAGGACTGCAGCGTCGCCACCATCGCCTCGTCGCCCTCGCCGAGGACGGCGAGCTGCACCCTGCGCTCGAAGAGCGCGTCGAGCGCGGGGAGGAGGATGTCGAAGCCCTTCTGCCCGGCGATCCGGGAGACCACCCCCAAAAGCAGCGCCCCGTCGTCGGCCGCGAGGCCGAGCTCCTGTTGCAGCGCGCGCTTGCAGGCGGCCTTTCCGCTTGGGTCGGCGCGGGAGAAGTGCGCGGGGAGATGGGGGTCGGTCGCCGGATCCCAGATCTCGGTGTCGATGCCGTTGAGGATGCCCACGAGCCGGTCGCCCCGCCGGCGCAGCGGCTCGCCGAGACCGAAGCCGAGCTCCGTCTCGCGGATCTCCCGGGCGTGGGTGGGCGAGACGGTGGTGATCAGATCGGCGGTGAGGATGCCCCCCTTGAGGAGGCCGAGCTGCCCGTGGTGCAGCCACGCCGCGGGCGGCGGCGCCCCGCCGAAGAGATGGCGCGCCTCATCGAGCGGGAAGAGCCCTTGGTAGCCGAGGTTGTGGATGGTGAGGACGGTGGGAATCCCCTCGGAAAAGAGGGTCGCGGCCGCCGTTTGCCAGTCGTTGAGGTGCACGACCTCCGGTTGGAAGCCGAGCGCCCGCGCCGCGGGCAACAGGCTCTTCGAGAAGGCGACGAAGCGGGCGGCGTTGTCGGGATAGTCGCCGCCGTAGCCGTAGATGCCCGGGCGATCGAAGTGGGAGGCCGACTCCCAGAAGGCGAAGCGCGGCTTCTGCCCCGGCGCCACCCAGACCCTGCCACCGAGGGCCTCGCCCGCGAGCGAGAGGCCGTGCCGCTCCCGATCGACGCAGCCGTAGAGCGGCGAGAGAACGAGCACCTCGTGCCCTCGCGCGGCCAGCGCCCGCGGCAGCGCAAAGGCCACGTCGCCCAATCCCCCGGTCTTGGAAAAGGGCGCGACCTCCGAGCTGGCGAAGAGGATCCTCATGCGAACTCCCGCAGAAACTCCGCCGCCTCCTCGGGCGCCGTCGGGTTGATGAAGTAGCCCGCACCCCACTCGAAGCCGCCGAGGCGCTGGGTGGCGGGAGCGATCTCCAGGTGCCAGTGGAAGGCGGGTGAAGCCGGCTCCTGCAGCGGCGCCGTGTGCAGCATGAGGTTGACCGCGGGCCTCTCCAGCGCCCGATCGATCCGGCGCATCACCTCCCCGAAGATCCGCGCCAGGTCGAGCAGGTCCTCCTCGGTGAGTTCCCAGTAGTGCGCGGCGTGGGCGCGCGGCAGGATCCAGGTCTCGAAGGGAGCCCGTGAGGCGTAGGGACAGAACGCCACGAAGAAGCGGCTCTCCTCGACCAGCCGCACGCGCGCAGAAAGCTCGGCCGCGAGGATGTCGCAGTAGACGCAGCGATGCTTGCGGCGGTAATGCGCGTGTGCGCCGTTCCAGCGCTCCAGCGGTTCGCGGGGGATCTGCGGGAGGGCCACGAGCTGCGAGTGCTCGTGGCGGAGCGTGGCACCCGCCTGCGGGCCGTGGTTCTTGAAGATCATCCCCCAGCGCAGCCGCCGGTCGTTGCGCAGATCGGAGAGGCGATCCCGGTAGACGCCGAGGACCAGGGCGCGCTGCTCCTCGGGGAGCTCCCAGAGCGCGAGGGCGTGGTGGGGCGTCTCCACGAGCACCTCGTGCGCACCGAAGCCGCTGACGCGATCGTAGATTTCCACCGCCTCCCGCTCGAGCGGGACCTCCACGCGCACCGCCGGGTAGCGATTGGGGATCACGCGCACCATCCAGTTTCCGGCGGGGTCGTCCCGCCGGTCGATGGCGCGCGGGGTGAGATCCTCGTTGCCCGGGCAGAAGGGACACAGGCGTCCATCGACCTCCCGCGAGGAGAGGACGAAGTCGCTCGGACGCGCGCCGCGATCCGGTGCGATGAGCACCCAGCGCTCGGTCACGGGATCTTTGCGCAGTTCCGAAGCCATGGACGTCAATGGCAGACCCGGTCCCGGCCTTCGCGCTTGGCGCGGTAGAGGTTCTCGTCCGCTCGGGCGATGAGGGCGCGGCTCGTCTCCACCTCCGGCCCCAGCGAGGCCACGCCCACCGAGATGGTCACGGGAATCGCATTGCCCTCCGCGACGAAGGGTTCGCCGCGAATGATGGCGCAGAGCCGCTCGGCGGCGCCGCGCGCCGCCTCGAGCCCCGTCTCCGCGAGGACGACGGCGAACTCCTCCCCGCCGAAGCGGGCGAAGAGATCGCCCTGGCGCAGGAAGTGCGCCCGCACCCGCGCGCTCACCTCCTCCAGGATGCGGTCGCCCGCCAGATGGCCGTAGCCGTCGTTGATCTTCTTGAAGTGATCCACGTCGAACAGGAGGAGCGAGAGCGGGCGATGGTGCCGCCGAGCGCGCGCGATCTCCTTGTCGAGCTGCTCGAGAAGGTAGCGGCGGTTGTAGGCGCCGGTGAGGCCGTCGGTGATGGCGAGCCGCCGC
>DATGOH010000016.1:0-8379 GCA_035306165.1 Ferdinandcohnia sp. | reverse complement strand
TAAGCCCTTCATCGCCGATGGTACTGCACGGGAGACCGTGTGGGAGAGTAGGACGCTGCCGGAGCCAATTTCGCATCCCCCGAGGCGGATGCACACCGTTTCGCCCCCGAGAGCCCTCGAGGCTCTCGGGGGTTCTTTTTTGCCTCGCGGCGACCCTCCCGCCGTGCGTCCGTTCGTCCACGTATACGACGGGAGAAAATCTTGATTTCGGAGTGTGATCCGCCGAACCTTCGCCCATGCGTTCCGCCGAGACCTGGGAACTGGAAGACGAGCCCTGGGAGGCCTCGTTGGCCTCGGTCTACCGGGAAGTTCTGCAGGACGCTCCCTCGCCGGTTCTCGAGCGCTGCATCGAGCGCCTCGAAGGTGAGGCGCTCGAGGACGACTTCGACATCGTGGAGGAGATCCCCCTCGAGCGGCGGGAACTCCTCCGGCGCCAGGCGCTCGCCGCGGGGGTCGACGCAGCGCTCGTCGCCGGGCTGGCGCTCTTCGCGCGGAGCATCGCGGGGAATGACGGGGCCGTCTGGCTCTTCGTCGGTCTCGCCGCCTTCTTCTACCTCACCCTCGGCGTCTTCCTCGGAGGCAGCACCATCGGCGATCGGGTCGCCCGCATCCGCCGCGTTCCGGCGGAAGGGGAGCGCCTCGGATTGGCGCTGTGCGCGCTGCGCTCCCTGCTCGCGATGCTCGGCGTGCTCTCGGTGGTGGGTCTCTTCTGGTCGCTGGTCGATCCGAGCGGCCGGAGCCTGCACGACCGCATCCTGGGGATCCAGGCCTCTCCGAGCGATCAGCCGTAGGCCGTCCGGTAGTCGATGCCGTCGTCGCCCTCCGCATCCGGGCGCGAGCGCAGATCGGGGACCGCGGTGGAGAAGAAGGCGTCGAGCGCCCGCTCCACCTCCTTTACCGATTCGAGTTGCATGGCCTCGCCGCGGAAGGCGGAGGCGCCGACCAGGCCCCGGGCGTACCAGCCGATGTGCTTGCGGAACTGCCGCACGGCCGCCCGAGGATCGCCCCGAAACTCCACGTGCGCCCGGAAGTGCTCGAGGACCAGGCGGTGCCGCTCCTCGGTGGTGGGCGGCGACCCTCCCTCGAGCTCACGGAAGATCCAGGGGTAGCCCAGCGCGCCGCGGCCGATCATCACCGCGTCGCAGCCCGTCACGTCGAGCATGCGGTGTGCGTCCGCCACGGAGCGCACGTCGCCGTTGCCGATCACGGGAATGCGCAACGCCTCCTTGAGCCGCCGGATCAGGCTCCAGTCGGCGCGTCCGGAATAGCCCTGGGCGCGGGTACGGGGGTGCAGGGCGACGGCGGCGCAGCCGGCGTCCTCGAGGCGCTTGCCCACCTCCACGCAATTGATGCGATGGGCGTCCAAGCCGGAGCGGATCTTGGCGGTGACGGGGAGGCCGGTGGCGTTGGCGATCCGCCGGACGATCTCCGCGGCGCGCTCGGGCTCGGCCATCAGGGCGCAGCCGGCCCCGTTCTTGAAAACCTTCGGCACCGGGCAGCCCATGTTGACGTCGATGATGTCGGCGCCGTGGGCCTGCGCGACGCGGGCCGCCTCCGCCATGGAGTCGGGGTTGCCTCCGAAGATTTGCACGGCGAAGGGGCGCTCCCACCGCTCGTCGCGCTGCAAGTAGCGAAGGGTGCGCGCCGAGGCACGGATCAGACCCTCGGCCGAAACGAGTTCCGTGGGGCAGAGCCCGGCGCCGAATTGGAAGGCGAGCCGCCGAAACGGCATCTCGCTCACCCCTGCCATGGGGGCGAGAATCCATCGCGACGAAAGTTCGATGCTGCCGATGCGCATGCGTCCACCCGCGGAAGAACGGCCTGCGACGGACGGTCATTTCTCCGTCCAAACGAGCGCCCGCCTGCTAGACTGCTGCCGATCTAACATGTCCAGGCTGCATCAGATCATCGAGAAGCTCTACGCCTACTCGGGAAACGAGATCCACATCGAGGCGGGTTCCACGGGATACTTCCGCTTTCCGCGCGGGAAACGTTCGATCTTCCGTGAACCGCTCTCACCGGAGCAGGTGCGGGCGCTCTTCGCCGAGATCACGCCCCAGGGGGGGTGGCAGCTCTTGGAGTCGAGCGGCAGGGCGGTCTTTGTGCACGAGGCGCCCGCGGGCGCGGTGGAGGTGACGCTCGTACAGACGGAGACGGGGATCGCGGCGACGATCCGGCCCCACGCCGGGGGTGCGAGCGGCGAGCCCGCATCCTTCGGCGCGAGCCCCATCCCCGGCCCGGTCGAGGCCGCGCCGGCCGCCGCGAGCCCCGACGTCGGCGCCGCCGAGCCGGATGGCGCTCCGTCGGCGGCGGCCTATGTGGTCGATCCCTACCTGAAGACCGGCGAGGTCCTCTCGAGCGATCCGGCGCAGGCGATGAGCCAGCTCTTTCGGATGATGGTCGAGCGCCGCGCCTCCGACCTCCACCTCGTCGCCAACAGCCCCCCGATCTTCCGCATCGACGGCGACCTGGTGCAGGTGCAGGAGCTGGACGTGCTCGACCACGAGCGTCTCAAGGCCATGCTCTGGTCGATCGCGCCCGAGCGGAACCGCGAGGAGTGGGAGGAGGTCCACGACACCGACTTCGCCCACGAGACCGACTTGGCGCGGTTCCGCGTCAACGTCTTCGCCAACCGCTACGGAATCGCGGCGGTCTTCCGCCAGATCCCCAACGAGATCCTCACGGCCGAGCAGCTCAACCTCCCGCCGGCCCTGCTCGAGCTCTGCCACCTCACCAAGGGCTTGGTCCTCGTGACCGGTCCCACGGGCTCCGGTAAGTCCACGACGCTCGCCGCAATGGTGGACTACATCAACCGCCACCGCACCGATCACATCCTCACCATCGAGGATCCGATCGAGTTCGTGCACAAGAACCAGAAGTGCCTGGTGAACCAGCGGGAGGTCGGCGTCCACACGCAGTCGTTCAAGCGCGCGCTGCGGGCGGCTCTCCGCGAGGACCCCGACGTCGTCCTCGTGGGCGAGATGCGCGACCTGGAGACCATCGCCATCGCCATCGAGACGGCGGAGACGGGCCACCTCGTCTTCGGGACGCTGCACACGACCACCGCCGCGTCCACGGTGGACCGCGTGATCGACCAGTTCCCGGCCGATCAGCAAGAGCACATCCGCGTGATGCTCTCCGAGTCGCTCAAGGGCGTGATCGCGCAGACGCTTTGCAAGAAGATCGGCGGCGGGCGCGTGGCCGCGCTGGAGATTCTCCTGGTCAACCACGCCATCTCCAACATGATCCGCGAGGGCAAGACCTTCCAGATCCCCACGGTGATGCAGACCTCGAAGGGCAAGGGGATGCGCACCCTCAACGACTCCTTGCTCGAGCTCGTCCGGGCGGGGGTCGTCGCCCCGGAGGAGGCGTATCGCAAGGCCGTGGCGAAGGAGGAACTCCGCCTCGCGCTGGAGAAGGAAGGCATCCGTCTCCAAGCGGAGGAATGAAGGATCTCGCGCCCCGGCGGGGGAGTCGCGCCGTTGACCCTCCATGGGGCCGTTGTTAGGATTCCCGGCCTTTTCTCCACCACTTCGGGCGCAAAGGCGACCGAACGACACAGGGAGTATCCATGTCCTCGTCTGCCATTCCCAGCGCGCCTCCGGAGGCGAACGCCCCCTCGCCGGAGGAGGAAAAGCGGCAACGACTGGCGGCCCTCCACGCGGAGGCGGAGGCGGGCGGAGGCCCGGAACGCATCGCCCGCCAGCACGCGGCCGGGAAGCTGACCGCGCGGGAGCGGATCGACCTCTTTTTGGATCCGGGCAGCTTCGTCGAGATCGACAAGTTCGTCACCCACCGCTGCACGGACTTCGGGATGGCGGACAAGAAGATCCTGGGCGACGGCGTCGTCACCGGCTACGGCCTGGTCGACGGTCGGCAGGTCTTCGTCTTCGCGCAGGACTTCACCGTCTTCGGCGGTTCGCTCTCCGGGGCCTACGCCCAGAAGATCTGCAAGATCATGGACCTGGCCATGCGGGTCGGGGCGCCGGTCATCGGCCTGAACGACTCGGGCGGTGCGCGGATCCAGGAGGGCGTGGAGAGCCTCGCCGGCTACGCCGAGATCTTCCTGCGCAACACGCTGGCGTCGGGCGTGATCCCGCAGATCAGCCTGATCCTCGGCCCGTGCGCGGGCGGCGCGGTCTACAGCCCGGCGATCACGGACTTCATCGTGATGGTGAAGGACACCTCCTACATGTTCATCACGGGTCCGGACGTCATCAAGACGGTGACCCACGAGGAGGTGACCAAGGAGAACCTCGGCGGTGCGCTCGCCCACAACGCGAAGAGTGGCGTGGCGCACTTAGCGGCCGACGACGAGCCGACCGCGATCCGGCTCACCCGCGAACTCCTTTCCTTCCTCCCGCTCAACAACGCGGAGGATCCGCCCTTCGTGCCGACGGACGACGATCCCTTCCGCGAGGACGAGATCCTCAAGACGATCGTCCCGGACAATCCGAACAAGCCCTACGACATCAAGGAGATCATCCGCACCGTCGTCGATGACAATCACTTCTTCGAGATCCAGGAGCACTGGGCGAAGAACATCGTCATCGGCTTCGCGCGGCTCGGCGGGCGCTCGGTGGGCATCGTCGCCAACCAGCCGGCGGTGCTCGCGGGTTGCCTGGACATCGACGCGTCGGTGAAGGCGGCGCGCTTCGTCCGCTTCTGCGACTGCTTCAACATCCCGCTCGTCACCTTCGTGGACGTGCCGGGCTTCCTCCCCGGGACCGCGCAGGAGTGGGGCGGGATCATCCGCCATGGGGCGAAGCTCCTGTACGCCTACGCCGAGGCGACCGTGCCCAAGGTCACGGTGATCACCCGCAAGGCCTACGGCGGCGCCTACGACGTGATGGCGTCCAAGCACATCCGGGCGGACATCAACTTCGCCTATCCCACGGCCGAGATCGCGGTGATGGGGCCGGATGTCGCGGTGAACATCATCTTCCGCGAGCAGATCCGGAACGCGACGGATCCGGACGCGGAGAAGGCGCGGCTCGTGCAGGAGTACCGGGAGAAGTTCGCCAATCCCTACAAGGCGGCGGAACTCGGCTACGTCGACGAGGTGATCCTGCCGGAGCAGACCCGCGGGCGGCTCATCCGCGCCCTCGAGATGCTCAAGAACAAGAGGCAGGAGAACCCGCCGAAGAAGCACGGGAACATCCCCCTCTGATCCGCGCGGCCGGCGCGCCGCGCCCGAAGACGGCATGGAGCGAAACCAGGTCTTCCCCCCGGCGACGAAGGAGGCGTGGCGCGCCCTCGTCGAGCGCGATCCGAAGATGGCGCCGGTCGACGAGAAGCTCGTCACGCCGCTCGAGGACGGGATCGTCGCGCAGCCCCTGTACACCCGCGCGGACCGCCCGGCCGCATCGCGCCAGGGCGTGCCCGGCGCGGCCCCCTGGATCCGCGGCACGCAGGCGCGGCCTCGGCCGTGGGAGGTCCGCCAGATCGTGGACGGCCCCAGCCTCGAGGAGGCGGCCGTGCAGGCGCGCACCGAGGTGGAGCGCGGAGCGACGGCGCTCCTTCTGCGCGTGGGCGAGGAGGGCGTGGAGCTGTCCTCCGCCGACGAACTCGCGCGCGTCCTCGAGGGAATTTCCCTCGACGGGCTCTCCGTCGAGCTCGATGCCGGCGCGGACTTCGCCCGCGCCGCGGCTTGGCTGGAGCCCACGTTCGCGCGGCGACCGGACGCCTCGGGAAGCTTCGGCGCCGATCCCATCGGCGTGGCCGCGCGGACGGGCAGGGCGATCGAACCGCTGCTCGACCAACTCGTGCCGGTCGCTCGCACGGCGCTGCGCTTCCCGCGCGTGCGCGCGGTGCGCGCCTCGGCGGCGCCCTACCACGACGCCGGCGCCACGGCGGCGCAGGAGATGTCCGCCGTCCTCTCCGCGGCGGTGGCCTACCTCCGCCGCCTCGTCGACGGCGGTCTTTCGGTGGACGAGGCGGCGCGCCTTCTGGCGATCGAGCTCCCCATCGGGCCCGACGTCTTCTGGGAGATCGCTCGCCTGCGCGCCATGCGCTGGATCTGGGGAAGGGCGCTGCGCGCTGCCGGTGCGCAGGTTGCGCCGCGGATCGAGGCGGTGACCTCGTGGAGGATGATGACCGCCCGCGATCCGTGGGTGAATCTCCTGCGGACCACCGCGGCCGCCTTCTCCGCGGCGGTGGGCGGTGCCGAAAGCCTCACGGTCCTCCCCTTCGACGCGGCGGTCGGTCGGTCCGACGGCTTCGCCCGCCGGCTGGCGCGCAACGTCCAGCGCATCCTCCTCGACGAGACGCAGCTGCATCACGTGATCGATCCCGCCGGCGGCGCCTTCTACCTGGAGGCGCTCACCGACGAGCTGGCGCGCAAGGCGTGGGCCGCATTCCAGTCGCTCGAGGCGGAGGGCGGGATCGTGGAGGCCTTGCGCCGGGGCAGTCTGCAGCGCGCCATCGCCGAGGCCGCCGCGGAGCGTGAAAAGCGCGTGGCGCGGCGCAAGCTCCCCATCACCGGCGTGAGCGAGTTCCCCTTGCTCGACGAGGCGGTGCTCGATCGCGCGCCGCGCGCGGCGGCGAAGCTTCCCGCAAAGACGGCCATCGAGCCGCTCCGGCCCCGTCGCCTCGCCGCCTCCTTCGAGGCGCTGCGCCACGCGAGTGACGCGCACCGCGCGGCGACGGGTGCACGGCCGCGCGTCTTCCTCGCGAACCTGGGCGCGCTCGCCGAGTACAACGCGCGCTCGACCTGGATCCGCAACCTCCTCGCCGCGGGCGGGATCGAGGCGGTGGGCGACGAGGGCTTCTCCTCGGGGCCGGCGGCGGCCGAGGCCTTCGCTCGGTCGGGTTGCGAGGTGGCGGTGATCTGCGGGGCGGACCGGACCTACGAGAGCCTCGCCGAGGAGGCGGCCCGCGCTCTGCGCGGAGCCGGCGCCGCGCGCGTCCTCCTCGCCGGTCGTCCCGGCGAGCTGGAAGGTCGGCTGCGCGAGGCCGGCGTCGAAGGATTTTTGTACCTGGGCCAGGATGCGATCGAGGCGCTGACGTCGCTTCTTGCGTCCTGCGGCGTGTCTGTGGCGGAGGACCGGCGATGATCCCCGATTTCTCCAAGCTACCCCTCGACGAGGAGACGCCGATCTCGGGCGTCGTCCCGGTCGAACGGCGGGAGACGCCGGAGGGCATCGAACTGGCCTCGCTCTACACCGAGGCGGATCTCGAGGGCGTCGATCACCTCGACACCATGCCGGGGATCGCGCCCTACGTGCGCGGGCCCTATCCGACCATGTACGTCGGGCGGCCCTGGACCATCCGCCAGTACGCGGGCTTCTCGACCGCCGAGGAGAGCAACGCCTTCTACCGCCGCAACCTGGCGGCGGGGCAGAAGGGCCTGTCCATCGCCTTCGACCTCGCCACGCACCGCGGCTACGACTCGGATCACCCGCGCGTGCAGGGCGACGTGGGCATGGCGGGCGTCGCCATCGACTCCATCCTCGACATGCGGATCCTCTTCGACGGGATCCCACTCGATCAGATGAGCGTCTCGATGACGATGAACGGCGCGGTGCTCCCGGTGCTCGCGCTCTTCATCGTCGCCGGCGAGGAGCAGGGCGTTCCGCACGAGAAACTCACGGGGACGATCCAGAACGACATCCTCAAGGAGTTCATGGTCCGGAACACCTACATCTACCCCCCCGGACCCTCGATGAAGATCATCGGTGACATCTTCGCCTACACCTCGGAGAAGATGCCCCGGTTCAACAGCATCAGCATCTCCGGCTACCACATGCAGGAGGCGGGGGCGACGGCGGATCTGGAGCTCGGCTACACCCTGGCCGACGGGCTGGAGTACCTGCGCACCGGCATCGCCGCGGGCCTGCCCATCGACTCCTTCGCCCCCAGGCTCTCGTTCTTCTGGGGCGTGGGGATGAACTTCTTCATGGAGGTCGCCAAGCTGCGGGCGGCGCGGATGCTGTGGGCGAAGCTCGTCCGCTCCCTGGGGGCGGAGGATCCCAAGTCGCTCGCGCTGCGCACCCACTGCCAGACCTCGGGCTGGAGCCTCACCGCCCAGGACGTGTTCAACAACGTGGCGCGGACCTGCATCGAGGCGATGGCGGCGGTGCACGGCCACACCCAGAGCCTGCACACCAACTCCCTGGACGAGGCGCTGGCGCTGCCCACCGACTTCTCGGCCCGCATCGCCCGCAACACCCAGCTCTTCCTCCAGCAGGAGGCGGGGACCTGCAAGACCATCGACCCGTGGGGCGGCAGCGCCTACGTCGAGCGGCTCACCCACGACCTGGCCGCCCGCGCCTGGCAGCACATCACCGAGGTCGAGGCGGCCGGCGGGATGGCCCGCGCCATCGACGAAGGCATCCCGAAGCTGCGGATCGAGGAGGCCGCCGCGCGTACCCAGGCCCG
>DATGOH010000015.1:0-4958 GCA_035306165.1 Ferdinandcohnia sp. | reverse complement strand
CCATGGAGGTGGAGCCCGGGGTGCGGACGGGCGAGGTGATGGCGAAGGCCGAAGAGGCGGGGCTCTTCTATCCCCCCGACCCGAACTCGTGGGAGACCTGCACCATCGGCGGGAACGTGGCCGAGAACGCCGGGGGGCCGCGGGCCCTCAAGTACGGCGTGACCCGCGACTACGTCCTCGGCCTGGAGGCGGTCCTGCCGAGCGGCGCGATCGTGCGCACCGGCTCGAAGACGATCAAGGGCGTGGCCGGCTACGACCTGACCGGGCTCCTGGTCGGCAGCGAGGGTACGCTCGCGGTGATCACCTCCATCGTCCTCGAGCTCGTTCCGCGGCCGCGCGAGGTCGCCACCGCGCTCTGCGTCTTTCCCGATGCGGTGGCGGCCGGCCGCGCCGTCTCGCGCGTGCTCGCGGAGGGCATCCTCCCGCGCACCCTCGAGCTCCTCGACGACTGCGCGCTGGAGGCGGTGGGGAAGGGCGGCCCCTTCCCGGCGGAGGCGGGCGCCGCTCTCATCGCGGAGACGGACGGCGACGACGCCGACGCCGTCTTCTCCAGCCTCGAGCGGCTCGGCGCGATCTGTCTGCGCGAAGGCGCGCTCGACGTCCTCGTCGCACAGGGCGAACACCAGCGCGAGGCGATCTGGAAGCATCGCCGCGTGCTCTCCGAGTCGCTGCGGCGCTTGCGCCCCCGGAAGATCGGCGAGGACGTGGTTGTTCCCCGTTCCCGGATTCCGGAGGCGATCGCCCGCTTCAAGGCGATCGGCGCCGAGGCCGGCTTGTTGGTCGCCACCTACGGCCACGCCGGGGACGGCAACCTCCACGCGAACGTGCTCTTCGGCGACGAGGACGATCCCGCCAAGGTGCAGGCGTGCGTGGAGGGCATCGTCCGCGCCGCCCTCGAACTCGGCGGCACCATCACGGGCGAGCACGGGGTGGGCCTGGCCAAGGCGCGCTTCCTCCCGTGGGAGCAGGGCGCGGAAACGATCGCGCTGCAGCGGCATCTGAAGGCCGTGTTCGATCCGCTGGGGATCCTGAACCCGGGGAAGATTTTCGCCGAGCCGGCCGCCACGTTGGGCGCCTAACGTCCCGTCGCGGCACCGTGCCTCGACTGGGCGAGAAGGCCGGGAGCGGCCCGCAGCGCGCGGGATGTCTTCGTCGGCCTTCGCGTGTTTTCCGGGCGACCGTCGTCTTCCTAACGATCGGAAGGCCGGTCCATCAACGCGCCTGCGCGAGCCGCAGAAGTTTCCCTGATGCGCGTGCCGTACGCGCAACCGACCGAGCCCTCGCGCATTCTGGGAATAGGTAACGTAACGTAACGATTTTCGTCTGGCGGAGGAAAGCGGAGATGAACAAGCGTCGCAGCAGCGAGTTCGAGGGGCTGGATCCCTACCTGAAGACCCTGCCCCGCAGCGCTCCCCTCACGCGTGAGGAGGAGCGGGAGCTGGCCCTCCGCTGCCAGGCGGGCGATCCCCGCGCGCGGGAGGAGCTGATCACGCGCAACCTTCCCTTCGTGGTGGCGGTGGCCAAGCGCTACCTCGGCCGTGGCGCGCGCCTGGACGATCTCGTGCAGGAAGGCAATCTCGGTCTGCTCCGGGCGGTGGAGAAGTTCGACACCAAGAAGGGGACGCGCTTCTCGACCTACTCCGTGTGGTGGATCCGCGCCTACATCCAGAAGTACCTTCGCGAGGTGCACTCCGCCGTCCGCGGCGGCGAAGACGGGCACCGCGCCTGGCTGCGCGACGTCTCGTTGGATGCGCCCGTGGACGAGGAAGGCGAACTGACGGGCCTGGACCGGCTCGAGGACGAGGGACCCACCCCGGAGGACGCCGTCCTGCGGCAGAACATCGACGCGCGGCTGCGGGAGCGGTTGGAGCGCTACCGCAAGCGGATCGGCCCGCTCGGTTGGGACATCCT
The DNA here is from genome assembly GCA_035306165.1 of Ferdinandcohnia sp. Lineage (GTDB taxonomy): Bacteria > Myxococcota > Myxococcia > Myxococcales > Vulgatibacteraceae > ZC4RG40. Next base: position 3,047 of record DATGOH010000015.1, on the reverse strand, counting down.
CGAGGAACGGCTGGGCGCCGACGAGCCGGAGACGCTCGAGTCCATCGGCAAGCGCTGGGGCCTCTCCCGCGAGCGCGTCCGCCAGGTGGAGCTGCAGACCAAGCGCTTCCTGCAGCGCGCCCTCGAGGACTTCTACGAGGCCGCCTGAACTCCCGGTTCGAAAGGCGGAACGAACGGCCGCGGTGCTTTCGCCGCGGCCGTTTCGCTTCTATGCTGCGGGCGTGCAGCTCCGCCCCCTTCGCCTCGTCCTCTCCTTCGCCTTCATCTTCGCCCTCGCGTGCGGGGGTAAAGAGGGCGCGGATCGCGGGCCCGAACCGGTCGATCCCCACCGGGCCCTCCTCCCGCCGGCCTGTCGCATCCCACGGCAGGGCGCCGCCTGCCGAAGCTGCGTCGATGCGTGTTGCGCCCCCTGCCACGAGGGTTCGGAATGCATCCGCTTCCGGGCCTGCCTGCAGAGCTGCGGCGGCGACCTCCACTGCCTGCGGCGCTGCGCCGACAGCCATCCGAAGGGCGAGGAAGACGCCATCGAGGCCGAGCTCTGCCCCGAGCGCGCGTGCGCCGACATGTGCGTCTTCATCGAGTGCGACGAGGTGTGCGCGAATTGAGCGGATCGTCCGGGGAGGGCGAGACGGGACGAGGAGAGAGGAGGGCGTCGGCCCTCCTCTCTCCTCGCCAAAACGACGCTCGGTTCAGGGAAGGGTGGGGAGGGAGAGGCGCTCCTTCTGGATGGCGCGCGCGGCCTCGGCGGGGGCGTGGTCGCTGTGGCAGGAGGCCTTCTTCCCCTCGGCGCCCACCGCCTTGCGGGTCTTGGTGGCGAGCCGGTGGATCTCCTCCGGGGAGAGCACGCCGCGCTTCTCGAGGATTTCCCTCTGCTCGGGCGTGAGGGCGGGGGACTTCATCACCCGCTCGCGCACGAAGCCCTCGGCCTTGCCCGAGGCGAACTCGCCGATCTCCTTGGAGATCCGCACCGAGCACCAATCGTGGCCGCACATGGCGCAGAAGTCCGTGTCCACGTCGAGGTCCTCGTCGTGGAAGGCGCGGGCGGTGTCGCCGTCGAAGGCGAGCTCGAAATGCTTCTCCCAGTTGAGGGCGGCGCGGGCCTTGGTGAGGTCGTCGTCCCAGTCCCGCGCCCCCGGGATGCCGAGCGCCACGTCGGCCGCATGGGCCGCGATCTTGTAGGCGATGCAGCCCTGCTTGACGTCGTCGCGCTTGGGCAGGCCCACGTGTTCCTTGGGCGTGACGTAGCAGAGCATCGCCGCGCCGTGGTAGGCGGCGGCGGTGGCGCCGATCGCGCTGGTGATGTGGTCGTAGCCGGGAAAGACGTCGGTGACGATCGGACCGAGGACGTAGAAGGGCGCGCCGTGGCAGAGGGCGCGCTGAAGCTTCATGTTGTACTCGATCTGGTCGAAGGGGACGTGGCCCGGCCCCTCCACCATCACCTGGCAGCCCTTCCGCCAGGCGCGCTCGGTCAGCTCCGCCAAGGTCGCGAGCTCGCGGAGCTGCGCCTCGTCGGAGGCGTCGGCCAGGCCGCCGGGGCGCAAGCCGTCGCCCAGGGAGAAGGCGACGTCGTATTCGCGCATGATGTCGCAGATCTCGTCGAAGAGCTCGTACATCGGGTTCTGCTTGCCGTGGTGGATCATCCACTTGGCGAGCAGCGAACCGCCGCGCGAGACGATGCCGATGAGGCGGTTCTTCACGTACGGCAGATGCTCGCGCAGCACGCCGGCATGGATGGTGAAGTAGTCCACCCCCTGCTCGGCCTGCTTGCGGATGGTGTCGAGGATGACCTCGCGGTCGAGGTCCTCGATCTTGCGCCCGACGATCATCGAGTAGATGGGCACGGTGCCCACCGGGACCGTGGCGTTGCGGACGATCGCATCGCGGCAGGCGTCCAGATCGCCGCCGGTGGAGAGGTCCATGACCGTGTCGGCGCCCCAACGCACCGCCCAGCGCATCTTCTCCACCTCTTCGTCGAGACTCGAGGAGACGGGCGAAGCGCCGAGGTTGGCGTTGATCTTGGTGCGCGAGGCGCGCCCGATCGCCATCGGATCGAGCTGGTAGCCGAGGTGCACGCGGTTGGCGGGGATGATCATCCGGCCAGCGGCCACCTCGTCGCGCACCTGCTCCGGCGTCAGGTGCGGCTCGCGCTCCGCCACGCGGCGCATCTCCGGCGTGACGATGCCGAGGCGCGCGAATTCGAGCTGGGTGCGCGGCACGAAGCCGGGCGGCGGCGTCCATTTGCCGTCCACTTGCTTCCAGTCCGGCGGCATGAAGTCCCACGCCGTCTTCGAACTCGGTGGCGGCATTCCCGGCGTGTCGGGCGAGGAGAAGGAGAGGGGTCCTCCCACGTCCGGGCGCAGGGCGAACGAGCCGGGATTGGTGCCCTCGCCGCGCGACGAGGGGTTGGGCGCGCCGTGCAGAGGGAGAGAAAAGATCGAGCCTGCCTTCGACATCGCGTCCTCCACCCGGAGTCCCGGCGCAGGGGACGCGACCGCGCACGTCGATTCCCTCCGCCGGTACGAACCGGATCAGGTTCAACGGGTCCATCTCAGCGGCGGGTCCGATCACCACGCCGCGCCCCGACGACTGCGCGTGCAGCATAGCCGCTTCCGCCTCCCGGCGCCACCGGCCCCTCCGGGTGCGGCGGAAGCATCCGTCGACCAACGGCGCTTCAGGCGATCTCGACCGTGAGGAAGCGCCGCTTGCCCACCTTGATCTCGTAGATGCCGCGGCCGAGCTCGGCCTGGGGATCGCCGACGCGCTCGCCGCCGACGGAGACGCCCCCCTGCGCGATGAGGCGGCGCGCCTCGCCCCGCGAGCCGGCGAGGCCGGTGTCGGCGAGCAGCACCGCCAGGGGAACGCGGCTCTGGTCGGCGGGAAGCTCGTAGCGCTTCTGCTCCACGTCCTTTGGCCGCTCCTTGCGGACGATGACGCGCTCGAAGTGATCCTGCGCCGCCTGGGCGGCCTCGGCACCGTGGAAGCGCGCGACGACCGCGCGGGCGAGCGCGACCTTCGCATCCCGCGGATGCCCCCGCTTCAGCTCCTCG
>DATGOH010000014.1:0-4594 GCA_035306165.1 Ferdinandcohnia sp. | reverse complement strand
ATCCCCGACTGGCTCCTCGAGCGCCACGCACTCGGCGAGCTTCCCCCCGACCTCGACGCCCAGATCCGTCGTCGCATCGCGGAGCGACCTGCGGAAGAGGAAAGACTGCGCGCCCTGCGCGCGCACGATCGCACCTTCTTGGCGACCCATCCTCCCGACGCCGTCGTGCCGGCCATCATGGAGCGCAGGGAGGGGAGGGCGGAGCCCTCGTGTCCGCGGGCCTTGGCCCTCGCACCCCTGGCCGCCGCGGCCTCGGTGGCGCTCGCCCTCGTCCTCTTCGTCGGCGAGTCGGGCGAGGAGGTGCGGGATAAGGGGGCGGGCCCTGCGCTCCTCGTCCATCGCAGCCGCGGCGGCGTCGTCGAGCGGCTCGAGAACGGAGCCCTCGCGCAGCCGGGCGATCTCGTCCAGCTCAGCTACCGCGCCGCGGGCCGGCGCCACGGACTCGTCGTCTCCGTCGATGGCGGCGGCGTCGTCTCCCTCCACCTCCCGACGTCCGGTGCCTGGTCCGCGGCCCTCGAACCCAAAGGGACGGTCGCTCTGCCGCACGCCTACGAACTCGACGACGCTCCCGAATACGAGCGCTTCTTCTTCGTCCTCTCGGACGCGCCCTTCCGCGTGGACGAGGTGCTCGAAGTCGCCCGCGGCGCGCCGCGCGGTGCGGACCGCCTCCCCCTCGACTCCCGATTCGAACAGGTCAGCTTCCTCCTTCGCAAACCTCGATCCGGAGCCCACCGATGACGCCTGCTCGCATCCTGCTTCTCGTCGCCCTCGCGATCGCCCTGCCGGCCCAGGCCGCACCGCCCACCGAGCGCTTCCTCTTCGCCGTGGGCGCGAACGACGGCGGCCCCCAGCGCACGCGCCTGCGCTACGCCGCCCGCGACGCCGCCAACGTCGCCGCCGTGATGCAGGAGCTCGGCGGCGTCCCGCGCGAGAACGCCTTCCTTCTCGAGGATCCCGACCGCGCCGCCTTCTTCGCCGCCTGGTCGACCTTGCGCGACCGCGTCGAACGGGGCCGCCGCAGCGGAGCGCGAACCGAGGTCTTCTTCTACTACTCGGGCCACTCCACCGAGGAGAGCCTGCTGTGGGGCGGCGAGCAGCTCGACTACCTGGAGCTACGGCAGGCCCTGCGCGCCCTTCCCGCCGACGTGGTGGTGGCGATCCTCGACGCCTGCGCGTCCGGCGCCTTCACGCGGATGAAGGGTGGGGCGCTGCGCCCGGCCTTCTTGCCGAGCACCGCGGCCCCTATCCGCGGCCACGCCTACCTCACCTCGAGCGCCGCCGACGAGGTCGCGCAGGAATCCGACCGCATCGGAGGATCCTTTTTCACCCACCACCTCCTCGCCGGTCTGCGCGGCGCGGCCGACGCCAAGGGGACGGGGAGGGTGACGCTCAACGACGCCTACCGCTACGCCTTCGAGGAGACCCTCGCGCAGACCGAGCGCAGCCGGGGCGGGCCCCAGCACCCCGTTTACGACATCGACTTGGTCGGGGCCGGCGATCTCGTCGTCACCGATCTGAACCGCCTCTCGGCCACGCTGGACTTCGACGCCGCCATCCAAGGCCGAGTCTTCGTGCGCGACGCCCGCGGCGATCTCGTGGTGGAGGCCCGCAAGCGACCCGGCGTTCCGCTGCGTCTCGGCCTCGCGCCCGGCGCCTACGCCATCACGATCCTCCACGGCGACAACGTCTACGAGGCGAGCATCACCCTCGCCTCGGACCAGTCCAGCCGCCTCGGTCCGGCCGACCTCCAGCTCGTCCCGGCCGCGGCCGTGGGGCTGCGGAAGGGGGAGGTGGATCGGGAGGGCGCCTACCGCGTGGTCCCCTTCGAGTTTTCCGTGCTGCCCTCCCTCTCCACCGACAACGGGCCGCGGCCCACGACCACGCGCTTTTCGCTCTACCTCCTCGGCGCCGATGGCGACCACCTCGACGGCTCCCAGATCGGCCTCGGCATCGGCCGCATGCGGGAGGACGTGGAGGGCGTGCAGCTCGCCGGCATCGGCAACCTCGCCGGCGGCGACGTCGACGGCCTGCAGGCGGCCGGCGCCTTCAACCACGTCGGCGGATCCCTGCGCGGCGTGCAGATGGCCCTCGGCGTGAACGTCGTGCGGGAGGAGATGGATCACCTGCAGATGGCCGGTTTGCTGAACCTGGTCTACGGGCGCATGGGCGGACTGCAGATGTCGCTCGGCCCCAGCATGGGCATGCGCCACGTCCGCGGGATGCAGATGACCCCGACCTATGCCCATGCGGGCGGCACGATGGATGGCATCCAGATCGCCGGCGGCGCCGCCTTCGGCTTCGACCGCGTGGAGGGCGTCCAGCTTGCCGCCGGTGCGAGCGTGGCCCGCGGCGACGCCCAGGGCGTGCAGCTCGCCCTCGGGGCCGCCGTGACCGGAGGCTCCTTCGTCGGCTACCAGGCCGCCGCGGGCATGGCGTGGACGGGCGAGGAGATGGTCGGCCTCCAGATGGCGGTCGGCCTGGCCGCCGCGGGAAAGGCCGAAGGCGCCCAGATCGCCCCCGTGACCCTGGCCGAGGAGACCGGTGGCTACCAGGTGGGCGTGGTCAACCTCGCGGGAAGCTCCACCGGCGCCCAGATTGGGCTGATCAACGTCGCTGCCTCGAGCGAGATCCCGGTGGGCTTGCTCAACTTCATCGGCGACGGCCGATTCCGCATCGGAACCTGGGGTTCCGACCTCGCGATCCCGCATCTTTCCCTGAAGACCGGCAGCCGGACCGTCCATTCGATCGTCTTTGCGGGTCTGCGCCCGGGCAGCGCGGGCGACGACGGACTCATCTGGGCCCTCGGCGCCGGTCTGGGCCTGCACCTGGAGTTCCGGCGGCTGGGCATCCATTTCCTCGAGCCGGAGCTCCTCGTTTCGCACGTTTCCCAAGGTGCGCTCGACGGCGACGATCACGCGCTCGTCAACACGTTGCGCCTGGGCCTCGGTTGGGATCTCGCGCGGCGCCTCTCCGTCTTCCTTGGGCCTAGCCTCAACGTCTCCGTGCAGGAGGGCACGCTGCGCGACGAGAAGGTCGGCTTCGGTCCCGCCGTCCACATCGGCGCCGGATCCCGTGCGGTGCTCCTGTGGCCCGGGATCTTCGCCGGCATCGAGATCTAGCGGCACGACCGCGTCGCAGGGCGCCGGGGGGCGGTCCCGGCGCCCGGACCTCGCCCGCCACCGGTCCAGACCTTGGTTCGCATAATGTACGTTATGTAAACCTGCGGATGGAACGGGTCGGCGGACTTGCGCCGCCGACACCCTCCTCCGCCGGCGCAGCAACCCATGGGTCCACCGATCGGACGCGAGGGATCCGAACGCGCGGAGATCAGAAGGGACGGAACGCGAGGTCGAAGCCGAGCACCGTGTGGGCGCCGCGGCGGATCCGCTCGCCCTTGGGCGTCTCGAAGGGATCGAAAACGGTGACGTGGGGGCGCAGGGAGACAAAGGGAAGCGCGAGGTCGATCCCGCCTCCGTACTGCCAACCCGTCACGTCCCACCGCGCCGGCCCCACGTGGCCCACGACACTCAGGATCGGCAGGAGGTTCAGCCCCGCGATGAAGGGCAAGGCGTAGAAGGGATCCTCGTCCGGCGCCTCGATCCGTCGGTGAGGCGCAGGCCCGTAGCCCACCTCTCCCGCGACCGCGAGATCGAGGAGGGTCGACTCGAAGAAGTGGACCTGGGCCTCGGCCCGGAGGAAGGGATAGCCCACCTGGCCGCCGATCTGCAGCCAATCCAGGATGCCGACCCGAAGGGCATAGGTGGGCGTGAAGGGGGGAACGCCGTTGCCGAATCCGGGAAGGTCGGATTCGTCCGCGCCCTCTTCGCCGCTCGGGGGCGAGGAAAGGATGAGCCCGAAGGCGTGCTCGAAGCGCCCTGCCCCCAGCGTCTTGGCGGGTCGAAAGGCCGAGGGATTGGCGCAGCCGAAGGCAAAGACGGAGAGGAAAAGGACGAGAGCGAGACGACGACGCACGATGGGCCTCCCTACCCCTCCCGAAGCCAGGGGCCCAGCGTAGCAGGAATCACCTGGCGCCGCGCGCCTTGCTCATTCCCACTCGATCGGCAACGAGAATTCGAACCCCGTTGACATCAACGTAGCACAGCGAGGCCAAGCGCAGGATACCATGAGAAATACCATGCCCCGCTGACTGCACCGCCGCCCTCTTCCTCGAGGCGATGGTCCACATCCGCGCCCGCCCTCCTCACTTTACATGCCGCCCAGAAACTGGTCGAATCCCGTTTCGATGCGGATCGCACCCCTGGGGTGCGAAGGTGGGAGCAATGCAAGGCAGCGTCCGGTGGGGCATCGAGCGCCGACTCGAGTTCATCGAGTTCAGGTTGTTCTGGGACGGCCATGTCAACCGTAGCGACCTGATGGCCGCCTTCGGGATCTCGATCAACCAGGCTTCCGCCGACCTGAACCGCTATCTCGGCATGGCGCCGGGCAACATGGTCTATGACAAGAGCGCCCGCACCTACGTTCGCGGCGACCGCTTCGAACCCCTGTTCCTGAGACCGGATCCGGCCCGCTACCTGTCCCAGTTGCGCTCGATCTCCGACGGCATCGCCACGCAAGAGGAAACCTGGATCCCGAA
>DATGOH010000013.1:0-12646 GCA_035306165.1 Ferdinandcohnia sp. | reverse complement strand
GGCGGTGAGCAGCGCCACCTCGATCCCGCTGCCGTCGAGCATGCGGCTGAAGTTGCGGTGGTGCTGTTCGGCAAGTAGCTCCGTGGGAGCGAGCACCGCCGCCTGCTTGCCGTCGAAGACCGCCAGGAGGCAGGCCACCAGGGCCACCGCGGTCTTTCCCGAGCCGACGTCGCCCTGCAGCAAGCGGTTCATCGGCTCGGGCGCGCCCATGTCCCGCGCGATCTCTTCGATCACCCGCCGCTGCGCCACCGTCGGCGCGAAGGGGAGGAAGGAGAGCGCGCGCTCGATCCGCGCGGGGGAGGTGTCGAAGGCGTGGCCCGGCTCCACGAGGATGCCGCGCGCCTTGAGCGCCAGCCCCACCGAGAGGAGGAAGAGCTCTTCGTAGGCGAGGCGGCGATGCCATGGAGAAGCGCCGGCGGAGAGCGCTTCCACGTCGGCGTCGGCCGGGGGAAAGTGCACGCGCCGCAGCGTCTCGTGGATGGTGGGCAGCCCGCGCTCGCGGCGGAGGGCCTCGGGAAGGATCTCGGGCAGGTCGGCGAGGTGGCGCCCGAGCGCGGTCTCCACGAGGGAACGCACCCTGCCCTGCCCGAGCTCGTCCATCCCGCGGTACACGGGGGCGATGCGGCCCGCGGAGAGCGCGGCGCTTTCCCCCTCCTCGGCCTCCTCGAGCTCCGGATGCACGATCTGCAGACTGCCGCCGAAGCGCTTCACCTCGCCCCACGCGAGGAAGCGCTTGCCCTTCTCGAAGCGCCGCACCAGAGCCGGCCAGGTGTGGAAGAAGGTGAGCGCGAGGCGATCCCCGCGGTCGTCCTGCAGGACGACGCGGAAGAGCTTTCGCTTCGACCGGCGGACGAAGATCTCCTGGGCGGACACCACCCGCCCCGCGGTCAAGCCTCGCTCGCCGGGAACGAGCTCGCGGATGGGTTGGATGCGCCGCCGGTCCTGGTAGGCGCGCGGCAGGTCGAAGAGGAGATGGGCGACGCTCGCGATCCCCTTCTTCGCGAAGGCCGCCTCGAGGCGCGGCCCCACGCCGGGCAAGGTGGAGAGCGGGAGGCGTGCGAGCGGGCCGGCGTAGGCGGGGACGACGATGCGGGCGGGGGCGGCCGAGGCCTCGGGCGCCGCCTCCTTGCGCCGCGATGCGGTCGGGCGGCGCGGCGGCGGGGGCGGCGCGGCGGTGTCCTGCACTTCGAGACGGAGGATCTCCGGTGCGTCCGATGCCGGCGTCTTTGGCGAAGGCGGCACCGGCGCCCCCTCGGCGCCGGTCGTCCGCGGCTCCGGGGCGGGTGCGGCCGCCGGCGCCGCGGCCGATCCCTCGGTGTGACCGAGAAAGGAGGCGAGGTCCGGCGGGAGATCGACCAGATCGCCGAGGCGGCCGAGGACCGCCCGCAGCGCCTCGGCCCTTCCCGCGGCCGGAGCCTCGTCGAAGGCGCGCGCCGCCGCCACGAGTCCCGCGAGCGCCTGCTCCTCCGCCCCGGCACGCGCCGCCTTCTCCGCGGCCACACCGCACAGGCGCGCCAGGTCGCGGAGATTCGCCGCGCGCTCGCCCCCGTTCCGGCAGGCGAAGCGCAGGGGTGGAAAGAGATGCCGTTCGAAGATCGCGCGGACGTTCACGACGCGCTCGGAGGCTCCTCCTCGTCCTCGAAGCCGATCTCGAGGATCTCGTAGGTGCGCTCGCCCCCCGGCGTGCGCACCACGACCTCGTCGCCGACCTCGCGGCCGATCAGCGAACGCGCCAACGGGCTGTTGACGGAGATCAGGCCCTGCTTCAGGTCGGCCTCGATCTCGCCCACGATGCGGTACTTGACCGTCTTGTCCGTGTCGACGTCGAGGAGCGTGACGGTGGCGCCGAAGACCACCTTGTCGCCGCCCAGCCGCGAGACGTCGATCACCTCGGCGCGCGCGAGCCAGTCCTCCACCTGCTGGATCCGGCCCTCGATGTGGCCCTGCTTCTCCTTCGCGAACTTGTACTCGGCGTTCTCGGAGAGGTCACCGTGCGCGCGCGCTTCCTCGATCTCGCGGACGATGTTCGGACGATCGACGGTCTTCAGCCGCTTGAGTTCGTCCAGGAGCTTGCGCTGCCCGCTGCGGGTCATCGGAATCTTGTCGGACATGGCCCTCACCAAAAGGAGCGGGCGGTCGCCCTCCAGCTCGGAGCGCCGCCCGATCGAAAGGAATGATCGCATCCCGGCCGATCGGAGTCAACCGAGTGCGAGGGCTGCGTTCACGACTTGGCGTACAGCTCCTGGATGGGGAAGAGGTCGACCTCCCCGTCCTGCGTCTCCTCGAGCGAGGTGACGGCCGCCCGCGCGCCCGCGATGGTGGTGAAGTACGGGATGCCCCGGTTCAGCGTCTCGCGGCGGATGGAGTAGCTGTCCTGCAGCTCCTTCTTGCCTGCGGTGGTGTTGAAGACGAGGTGGATGGCCCCGTCGAGGATCTTGTCCACCACGTGCGGCCGGCCCTCGGCCACCTTCAGGACCATGTCGGTGGGGATGCCCCGATCCCGCAGGTACTGCGCGGTGCCGCGGGTGGCGATGAGCTCGAAGCCGAGCGCGACCATGCGGCGGGCGAGTTCCGCCGCGGCGGGCTTGTCTTCGTCCCGCACGGAGATGAAGCAGCGGCCGGAGCGCGGTAGCGCGTTTCCCGAAGCGACCTGGCTCTTCCAGAAGGCGCGGGCGAAGCTGCGGTCGATGCCCATCACCTCGCCGGTGCTCTTCATCTCGGGCCCGAGGATGGGATCGACGCCCGAGAGCTTGTGGAAGGGAAAGACCGACTCCTTCACCGCGAAGCGCTCGAGGCGCGGGCGGTCGGGAAGCTCTGGCGGGAAGCGGCGCCCGATCATCGCGGCCGCCGCGAGCTTGGCGAGCGGCACGCCCGAGGCCTTGGCCACGAAGGGCACCGTGCGCGAGGCGCGCGGGTTCACCTCGAGCACGTAGAGCTGGTCGCCCTGCACCGCGAACTGTGCGTTGAGCAGGCCGATCACGCCGAGCTCTTTCGCGATGGCCGCCGTCTGCGCCTCGATCTTGCGGACGATCTCCTCACGCATCGAGTACGGCGGCAGGCAGCACGCCGAATCGCCCGAGTGCACGCCCGCCTCCTCGATGTGCTCGAGGACGCCGCCGATGATCACGCGCTCGCCGTCGGACAGCACGTCGATGTCCACCTCCTGCGCGTCGCGCAGGTAGCGGTCCACGAGCACGGGCTTTTCCTCGGACGCCTTCACCGCGTGGGTGAGGTATTCGCGGAGCTGGCCCTCATCGTGGCAGATCTCCATGGCCCGCCCGCCGAGCACGTACGAGGGCCGGACGATCACCGGGAAGCCGATGCTCCGGGCCACCGTCAGGGCCTCGTCCAGGGAGCGCGCGATCCCGTGCTCGGGCTGGAGCAGACCGAGCTTCTGCACCACGCCGGTGAAGCGCTCGCGATCCTCGGCGCGGTCGATGGCGTCCGGCGAAGTGCCGAGGATGGGGACGCCCGCCTCCTCGAGCGCCTGGGCGAGCTTGAGCGGGGTCTGTCCACCGAACTGCACGATGGCGCCCATGGGCCGTTCGACCCGCGCCAGCTCCAGCACGTCCTCGAGGGTGAGGGGCTCGAAGTAGAGGCGATCCGAGGTCTCCCAGTCCGTGGAGACCGTCTCCGGATTGCAGTTGACCATGATGGTCTCGTAGCCCGCCTCGTGGAGCGCGAAGCTCGCGTGGACGCAGCAGTAGTCGAACTCGATCCCCTGCCCGATGCGGTTCGGGCCGCCGCCGAGGATGAGCACCTTGCGACGGTCGCTCGGGCGCGCATCGCACGGCCTGTCGGCGTAGGTGGAATAGAGGTAGGCGACGTCGCCGTCCGCAGTCCCCGCGCAAGCGCGGATGCGCCGAAAGACCGCGCGCACGCCGAGGTCGTTGCGCAGCCGGCGCACCTCGCGCTCCGTCGTCCCCGTGAGGAAGGCGAGGCGGCGATCGGAAAAGCCCTGCTGCTTGTAGGCGCGCAGCGTAGCGGCGTCCTGGATGCCCTCTCGCGCGATCCGCGCTTCGTCCTCCACGATCGCCCGGATCTCGCCGAGGAAATACGGATCGATCGCGGTGGCCGCGTGCACCTCGTCCAGGGTCATGCCGGCGCGGAAGGCCTCCGCGATCCAGTAGATGCGGTCGTGGACGGGCTGCTTGATCTGCTGGGCGATCCGCTCCCGCTCCTCGTCGGAGTAAGCGTCGTTCGGGCGCTTGCCGAACGGCGACTCGAGGCCGTGGCTGCCGGTCTCGAGCGAGCGCAGCACCTTCTGCAGCGACTCGCGGAAGGTCGCGCCGATGGCCATCGCCTCGCCCACGCTCTTCATCTGCGTGGTCAGCAGCGGATCGGTGGTGGGGAACTTCTCGAAGGCGAAGCGCGGCGCCTTGGTGACCACGAAGTCCACCTCGGGATCCTTCGTGGCGGGCGCGCCGGGGATCACCTCCTCCTCGATCTCCTCGAGCGTGTAGCCGATGGCGAGCAGCGCCGAGAACTTGGCGATCGGATAGCCGGTGGCCTTGGAAGCGAGCGCCGACGAGCGCGAGACGCGCGGGTTCATCTCGATGACCACCAGCCGGCCGCTCTTCGGGTCGAGGGCGAACTGGATGTTGCAGCCGCCGCTGTCGACGCCGATCTCGCGGATGATCTTCTCGCCCGCCTCTCGGATGCGCTTCAGCTCCTCGTCGCTGAGCGTCAGCGTGGGAGCGATGGTGATCGAGTCGCCCGTGTGGATCCCCATCGGGTCCACGTTTTCGATGAAGCAGACCCGGACGATGTGGTCGGTCCGGTCGCGGACGAGTTCGAGCTCGATCTCCTTCCAGCCCAGCACGCTCTCGTCGATGAGCACGCTGCCGACCGGCGAGGCGGCGAGCGCCGCCTTCACCTTCTCCTCGAACTCGACCTTGTTGTACGCGATGGATCCGCCGGTTCCGCCGAGGGTGAAGGAGGGGCGCAGGATGGCGGGGAAGCCCGTCTCCTCCACGATGGCCAGCGCCTCCTCGAGGCTGTGCGCCACGCCGTTCTTCGGAACCTCGAGGCCGATGCGCGCCATCGCCTCGTTGAAGAGCTTGCGATCCTCTGCCTTGCGGATGGAGTCGACGGTCACCCCGATGAGCTCACATCCGTACTTCTCGAGAATGCCCCGCTCGGCGAGCTCCTTGGCGAGATTGAGGCCCGTCTGGCCGCCCAGGCTGGCCAGCATGGCATCGGGCCTCTCCTTCGCCAGGATGCGCTCTGCCGTCTCCACCGTGATGGGCTCGATGTAGGTGGCATCGGCCATCTCGGGGTCGGTCATGATGGTGGCGGGATTGGAGTTGAGCAAAACCACCCGCAGGCCCTCCTTCTTGAGGGCCTTGCAGGCCTGGGCACCGGCGTAGTCGAACTCGCAGGCCTGGCCGATCACGATCGGGCCCGAGCCGACCACGAACACACTTCGAATGTCAGTACGCCGCGGCATCGTTCCTCCCGCGCGCGCTTTCTAACAGAAAGGCGGAGGTGTGCAGAGGGGGGGTCAGTCGATTTCCCGCACGAAGGCTTCGAGGCGGTCCAGACCGATGCGCAGCGCCTCCATCGACGTGGCGAAGGAGAGGCGGACGAAGCCCTCGGCGCCGAAGGCGGAGCCGGGAACGGTGGCCACGTGGAACTCCTCGAGGAGGACCTCGCAGAAGCGGCTGCTCTGCCCACCGAGCGGCTCGCCGCGGAAGCTCCCCTGCAAGACCTGCCTCACGTCGAAGAAGGCGTAGAAGGCGCCGCGGATCTCCGGGCAGCGCACGCCCGGGATCGCCGACAGGCGCGTCTGGACGAAGCGCCGGCGCTCGTCGAACGCCTGCCGCATCCGCGCCACGCACTCGTTACCCCCGCGCAGCGCGGCGATGGCCGCTTTCTGCGTGATGGAGGTGGGGTTCGAGGTGGACTGGTCCTGGATGCGCTGCATGGCCCCGATGGCCTCGGCCGGTCCCGCCGCCCATCCGATCCGCCAGCCGGTCATGGAGAAGCTCTTGGACAGGCCGTTTATCACGATGGTCCGGTCGCGGAGGTCGGGAGCGACGTTGAGGATGTTGAGGAAGGGCTCGTCGCCGTAGACGAGGTGCTCGTAGATGTCGTCCGAGATCACGACGAGCCGGGGGTGGCGACGCACCACCTCCGCGATCGCCTCGAGCGCCTGGCGCGGATAGACCGCGCCGGTGGGATTGGAGGGGCTGTTGAGCACGAGGACGGCCGATTTCTCCGAGATGCGCTTTTCGAGGTCCTCGGCCCGGACCACGAAATCCTCCTCGGCGAAGGTGGGCACCTCGACCGGCGTCCCGCCCGCGAGGCGCGCCATGTCCGGGTAGCTCACCCAGAACGGCGAGGGCACGAGGACCTCGTCGCCCTCGTCCACCAGCGCCTGCATGGCGTTGTAGATGGCGTGCTTGGCGCCGACGGTGGCGATGATCTCGGTGGCGGGGTCGTAGCGCAGGTTGTTTTCGCGCTGGTGCTTCTCGGCGATGGCAGCGCGCAGCTCCGGGGTGCCGGCGGTGGCGGTGTAGCGGGTGAAGCCCTGCTCGATGGCCTCGATGCCGGCCCGACCGACGTGCTCCGGCGTCTCGAAGTCGGGCTCTCCGGCGGAGAGCGAGATCACGTCCTTCCCCGCGGCCTGCATGGCCTTGGCCCGCGCGGTGATGGCGAGCGTCGGGGAGGGTTGCACCAGGTTCGCACGGCGGCTGAGCTTCACGTCGGACTCCTATTTCTGTTTGAACTTCTCCTGAAGGGCGCGCTGGACGTTCTCCGGCACGAGGCCGTCGAGCTTTCCGCCCAGCGACGCGATCTCCCGGACGAGCTGGGAGGAGATGAAGAAGTAGTCCTCGCCCGTCATCATGAAGACCGTCTCCGTCGGCGGATAGAGCTTGCGGTTCATGTTCGCGAGCTGAAATTCGAACTCGAAATCGGAGACGGCGCGCAGTCCGCGGAGGATGGTGTTGATGCCCCGCCGCTTCGCGTAGTCGACGAGCAGGCCCTCGAAGGCGTCCACCTCCACCCTCGGATCGTCGCCGATCGCCTCCCGCAGCATCTTCATCCGCTCCTTTACGGAGAAGAGCGGCGTCTTCTTCGAGTTGTAGGCGATCGCGACCACCAGTCCGTCGAAGACCTGCAGGCCCCGGTGGATGATGGAAAGGTGGCCGTTGGTCATCGGGTCGAAGGAGCCGGGGTAGATTGCCAGCCTCATGGCGATTCCTCGCTTCCGGCGCCGAAGATGGTGACGTGCGTGCCGCCGTACCGGCGCGCATCCTCCATCCGAAGGTTGCCGTAGCGCTCCCGGGGCGCGAAACCGGCGTCGTGCTCCACCACGACCCGCGCCCCCTCCCCCAGCCCGAGCGCACCCAGCGCTTCGAGGGCCGCGGCGGGCGAATCCCGGTACGGCGGGTCGACGAAGACGAGGTCGTAGTCGGCCCCCCGCGCCCCGCGCAGAAAGTGGAGCGCGTCCTGGCGCACCACCCGCGCGCGATCCTCCCAGCCGACGTGCCGCAGGTTGGACTGGATGGCGCGGAGGGCGGCGGGATCGACCTCGACGAAAGTGGCGAACCCCGCGCCGCGGGAGAGGGCCTCGATGCCCATGGCGCCGCTGCCGGCGTAGAGGTCCAGCACCCGCTCCCCCTGGAAGAACTGGCCGAGGACGTCGAAGACGGCCTGGCGAACGCGCTGCGCGGTGGGACGGACGGTCCGCCCCGTCGGCGTGACGAGCTTTCGCCCCCTCGCCTGGCCCGCGATGATCCGCAACGTGCCCATCGAACGTTCGCCGTGCCGCAACGTCTGGGCGACCTACCCGCCCGCCGACGGCGGGTCAAGTGCCGGTGGACGTCCCCCGGAAAGCCGGTTATTCAGAATGGACCCATGAGACGCGGAATCCTTCCCTTCTTGCTCGTTGCGGCCGCGCTGGCCGCCTGTTCGAAGTCGGAGCCCCCGGCCGCGTCCAAGCCTCGACCGGCCGCAGAAGAGGCCGAGGCGCAGCCCGCGGTTCGGGTCGAAGCGGAACCGGCGCGCCCCGATCCCTTCGAGCCGCCGCAAGGGGCCCTGCCGCCGGGATTCCCCTACGAGATCATGGAAGGCGATCGCATCCGCGGCAGTTCCTCCTTCACGGTCGACGGCCTCGTCCACTACGACGTGAGCCTGCTCTCCGAGGGCGAGCCCGAGGAGGTGGCGAACCATTGGCAGGGGGCGCTCGAGAAGCGCGGCATCCGGGTTGTCCGCCAGCGCGTCGACGCGGAGGACCACGAGCGCATCGTGCTCTTCGGCGAGGACGACGAGGGCGTGTTCCACCGGGTCGGCATCCTTCGCGCCACCGCTGCGGAGGGTGAGGAGGCGCGGCCGGTCAAGGTGAACGTCTACATCGGCAAGCGCTGAATCCGGACGCGGCCCTGTCCATCGTAAAGAGAAGAGAGACCACCGCCTTGGCCACCATCGCACCAGACGACCTCCGGGTCCTCGTCGAGGTCCTCCCCGAGCGGCTGCAGAACGCCCTGAACGCCATCCCCCACGCGGACCTCATGGAGGTGGTGATGGATTTCGGGCGGGTCCCCCAGGCCCGATTCCCCGACCGGGTGGCGGATCTCGGCGAACGGCCCGTCAGCCAGGAGGAGCTCGACCACGTCACCGGCCGCCTCGGCGCCTTCACCACCGACAACCGGGCGGGGATCGAGCGCACGCTCCACCGCATCTCGGCGATCCGCAACCGGCAGGGGCGGATCATCGGCCTCACCCTGCGGGTGGGCCGCGCCATCTTCGGCACCATCGAGCCGCTGCGCGATCTGGTGGAGAGCGGGCGCAACACCCTGCTGCTCGGGCGGCCCGGCGTCGGAAAGACGACCAAGCTGCGCGAGGTGGCGCGGGTGCTCGCCGACGACTTCGGCAAGCGGGTGATGGTGGTCGACACCTCCAACGAGATCGGCGGGGACGGCGACGTCCCCCACCCCGGGATCGGCTCGGCGCGCCGCATGCAGGTGCCCGACCCCGCGCGCCAACACGCGGTGATGATCGAGGCGGTGGAGAACCACATGCCGGAGGTCATCATCGTCGACGAGATCGGGACCGAAGCCGAAGCCGCCGCGGCGCGGACCATCGCCGAGCGTGGCGTGCAGCTCGTGGCCACGGCGCACGGCAACAGCCTCGAGAACCTGGTGATGAACCCGGTGCTCTCGGACCTGGTCGGCGGCGTGCACACCGTCACCCTCGGCGACGAGGAGGCGCGGCGGCGCGGCACATCCAAGACCATCAACGAGCGGCGCGCCCCGCCCACCTTCGACATCGTGGTGGAGCTGCTCGGGCGCGACGAGATGCTCGTGCACGCGGACACGGCGGCGGCGGTCGATCGCCTGCTCGCCGGCAAGCCGGTGGGCGGTGAGCGCCGCGTGACCGGCCCCGACGGAACCCTGCGCAAGGAGGTGCTGGAGGCGCCGGAGCCGGAACCCGAGGAGCGCGCCCGCACCTACCGCGGTCCGACCCGCATCTGCGCCTACGCGCTGAGCCCCATGCTCGTGGAGCGGGCGATCAAGGAGCTGCGCATCGACGCGGTGGTGGTGGATCGCCCCGACGCGGCGGACCTCGTCCTCGCGCTGCGTGCCCGCTCCGGCGACCCGCGCCTGCGCCGCGCCGTGGAGCGCCGCGGCCTGCGCGTCTACACCGTCAAGCGCAACGGCTCCTCGCCGATCCGTCGCGCCCTGCAGGAGGCCTTCCTCCTGGCCGAGGGTCTGGAGGAGAGCGAGATCCGCGAGGCGGTGGAGGAAGCGGAGGCGGCGATCCAGCGCGTGCTGGCCGAGGGCGTTCCCGTGGCGCTCTCGCCCCGCCAGGCTTCGGTGCGGCGCCTGCAGCACCGGCTGGTGTCACGCCACAGGCTGGCGGCGGAGAGCATCGGGACGGAGCCCCGCCGCCATCTCGTGATTCATCCCTGACGTCGCGTCGGTCAGGCGACATCGGGTCCGCAGTGAGCGGGCGTCTCGATTTGCAGCGTGACGTGGTGCAGGCCGAAACGCTCCGCGAGGATGCGCTGCAGGTTCGCGAGGATGGCGTCGTTCTGGCCGATGTCGTCGGACGACACGACCACGTGCGCCGAGAGCGCGTACATCCCGGACGAGATCGTCCAGACGTGCAGGTCGTGCACGCGGCTGACCCCCTCGGCCTCCTCCATGGCGTGGAGGATCTCCGCCAGGTCCATGTGCGCGGGCACCGCCTCGAGCAGGACGTCCGTGGCCTCCCGGAGCAGGCGGAGGGCACCCCAGACGATTACCACGGCAATCGCCATGGAGACGATGGCGTCCACGTAGAGCCAGCCGGTCAGGTGCATGATCACGCCGGCCACGACCACGCCCACCGAGGAAAGCGCGTCGCCGACCACGTGCAGGTAGGCGCCCCGCACGTTCAGTGAGCCGTGGCTGCGCGCGTGCAAAAGGAACATGCTGACCACGTTTGCGGCGAGACCGATCACGGCCACGCCGAGCATCGTGCCGAGCTCGATCTCCTCGGGGCTGCGCAGGCGGCCGATCCCCTCCCAGAAGATCAGCGCCGCCACGCCGAGCAGCAGGGCCCCGTTGACCAGGGCGGCAAGGATCTCCGCGCGGTAGAAGCCGAAGGTCCGCCGCAGATCGGCGGGCCGGGACGCCAACGTGATCGCGAAGACGGAGAGGACGAGCGAGGAGGCGTCGGTGAGCATGTGGCCCGCGTCGGCCTGCAGGGCGAGCGAGCCGGAGATCCAGCCGCCGATCGCCTCCACGAGCATGATCGCCGCCGTCACCGCGAGGGCGAGGATCAGCGAGCGCTTCTCCTTGCCGCGCTCGCGACCCGGGATCCGCGGATGCGCGTGTCCGTGGCGATGGCCTCCGTGGGCATGGGAATGGAACGGCACGGCCTCCCCCATGCCCTCCCAAGGTGCGCATCCGACGGCGGCCGCCAGATGGAGCGCGCCCCCGGACGGAGGGACATCGTTCCGCTCGGCGCCCGCGGCCGGATCGGGTAGCCTGGCGCCGATTCGTCGACCATGCTCGTGCGTCAACTCTCCCTCCTCCTCTCGATCGCGCTGCTCCTGGCCGCTTCACCCTCGTGGGCCTTCGCGCCGGGCCATCGTTGGAAAACGGCGGAATCGCCCCACTTCATCCTGCACTTCCACGAGGGCCTCTACGAGCTGGCTCAGCGATCCCTGCGCGCGCTGGAGGAGGCGCACGCCCGGCTCGTCCCCTTCTTCGGCGAGGGCCCCAAGCGGAAGACCCACGTGGTTCTAACGGACCATACCGACTCCGCCAACGGATCCGCCACCGCCTTCGGCCGGCCGCGCATCGTCCTGCACGCCGCGCCCCCCGACGATTTCTCCATCCTCGGCGACTTCGACGACTGGCTCTTCATCCTCGTCGCCCACGAGTACGCGCACGTGCTCCACATGGGGACGACCGGGGGGCCGACCGACTGGCTCAACCGCCTCTTCGGCGAACTCTTCACCACCAACGCCCTGCAACCCCGCCTCATCGTGGAAGGCCTGGCCACCTACCACGAATCGCTCTTCTCCACGGCGGGACGGATGCGCTCGTCGCTAGCGGACATGATCCTGCGCGCCGACTTCCTCGAGGACCGCGTGCTCTCGCTCGGCCAGATCACCGGCGGGCCGCTGCGCTGGCCGCGGGGAACCGCGTGGTACCTGTACGGCGGGAGCTTTCTCGCCTACGTGGCCGAGACCCGCGGCGACGAGGCCATCCGCGCCTATGCCCAGTCCTACGGCGCCAGCCTGCTCCCCTACCTCCTCGACCCGCACTGGAAGCGGAGCACCGGGAGCACGCTCGGCGCGCTCTGGGACGAGTGGGTGGCGGCGGCGCGGCTGCGCTACGAGCGGCAGGCGCGGGCGGTGGCGCTGCAGGGGCCCATCACCACTCCGCGCTGGAGCACCGCCTTCGGCGCCGACACGGGGCGGCCGCGCTTTTCCCGCGACGGGCGGACGCTGCTGTACGTCGAGGCCTCCGAGGACCGCCGACCGCACCTGCGCGCCCGCGCGCTCGACACGGGCGAAGACCGCGCGCTCGCGGAGATCGCCGCGGTCGGCACGCTGGCGCCGCTGCCCGACGGGCGCGTCCTGGTGGCGCGGCCCGAACTCTTCCGCACGCATCGGTTGCGCGGGGATCTCTTCCTCGTCGACGGCAGGAGCGAAGTCCGCCTGACGGAGGGGCTGCGCGCCTGGGAGGCGGACGTCTCGCCCGACGGCCGCTTCGCCGTCTTCGTGCGCCGCGACCGCGGACGCTCCGCGCTCTTCCGCCTCGACCTCGGGAAGGAGGGCGCGACGCCGGTGCGCGTCTACGAGCCGCCCGCCGCGCGCCAGCTCTTCACGCCCCGCATCTCCCCCGACGGTCGGCGGGTGGTCTTCTCGCAGGAGCGACCGGGCGCCGGCCGCGACCTCCATCTGCTCGACCTGGAGAGCGGCGCCCCACCCCGCCGCCTCACCGACGACGATGCCCTCGACATGCAGCCCGCCTGGTTTCCGGACGGAACGCGCATCCTCTTCGCCTCCGACCGCACCGGCATCTTCAACCTCTACGAGATCTCCACGGAGGGCACGAACCTCTTCCGGCGCACCAACGTGCTCACCGGTGCGTTCCAGCCGGACGTCTCGCCCGACGGCGCGTGGGTGGCCTGGACCACCTAC
>DATGOH010000012.1:0-9204 GCA_035306165.1 Ferdinandcohnia sp. | reverse complement strand
GGAGCTGGCCGCCAGCGATCCCGAGCGCTACTTCATGCCCCTGCAGTTCGACAATCCGGCCAATCCCGAGATCCACTTCCGCACCACCGGCCCCGAGATCTGGGCCGACACCGACGGCGCGGTCGACGTCTTCGTGGCGGGCGTGGGGACCGGCGGCACCATCACCGGCGTGGGCCGCTACCTGCGCCACGAAAAGGGCCTGCCGGTGAAGCTGGTCGCCGTGGAGCCGGCGCGGTCCGCGGTGCTGACCGCGCTCAAGAAGGGCGAGGTGCCGCGTCCGGGCCCGCACGGAATCCAAGGCCTCGGCGCCGGCTTCAAGCCGAAGGTCCTCGATCTGGACCTGGTGGACGAGGTGGTGACGGTGGAGGACGAGGAAGCCGTGGAGATGGCGCGGCGGCTGCACCGCGAAGAAGGCCTGAGCTGCGGCATCTCCTCCGGAGCGGCGGTCGCGGCCGCGCTCCGCATCGCGCGGCGACCCGAGAGCGAGGGCAAGCGCATCGTCACCGTGCTCCCCGACGCCGGTGAGCGTTACCTCTCCGCCGGCCTCTTTGACGACATCCCCGCCTGACGCGCATCCTTACGAGGACTCCCATGGTCGCCAACGACGCACGCCGCCTCGAGTTGCTCCGCGACGCCGGCTTCGGCGAGCCGGAAGCCGTCCTCGCCCAGCTGCGCAGAGAGGTGGAGAGCCTCCCGCTGCCGGGCGGCGATCCGAAGGAAGCCGCCACCGTGCGCGCCGCTCTCGTCCAGCGGCTCTCTCGCCTCCCCGCGGACCAGGCCCGCCTCGCCCGGCTCGTTCCCGAACTGATCGTGGAAAAGAGCGGCGATCTCGCCACCGCGCTCTGGCTCGCCCGCGAGCAGTTCGGTGAAGCGCTCGATCTACCGGGCTTCGCGCTGGCCGTTCTCGACGCCTTCCTCGCCTCCGGCCGCGAGGCCGAAGGTCTGGCCCTCGCGCGCTTTTTGCTCGACGGCCGCTTCGATTGGCAGAAGGTCTACGACGCGGGAACGGCCCATGAGTTCCTCCGCCCGCGCGAGCCGAACCCCCTCGTATGGCACGTCCTCGACGAGCTCGCGCCCTACCGCCCGCTGCGCGTCATCGAGCTCGGCTGCGGCATCGGCAACGACGCCATGGCCTTCCTCGAGTCGCCGCTCGTCGAGCGCTACCTGGGCATCGACGTCGTCCCCCAGGCCATCGAGACCTTCGAGAAGCGGATCGAGGCCTCCCCCAAGCCCATCGCCCCCGTGCTCGTCCGCGGCGACTTCGCCCGCCAGCTCGCCGATCCCACCGTACGCGCCGGCGGCTACAACCTCGTCTACGCCTACTCGAGCCTGCACTACTTCGCCTCGGCCGAGCTCCGGCAGATCTTCGCCCTGGTGCGATCCCTCCTGCTCGCCAGCGGCAAGAACGGCTTCTTCGCCTTCGGCCTGAAGGGCACCGGCTCGATCTGGGAGGGGCAGGGCGTTCCCCTCTACCGCCCCGACGTCTGGATCAACCCCGACGGCCAATCGCGGTGGTTCCCCAGCAAGGCCGCCCTCGCCCGCGAACTCGACGCCGCCGGCTTCGAGATCCGCGTGCACGACCTCCACGTCCACTGGGGCTACAGCGAGCGCGGCAAGCGCGACACCTTCCACTACGTCATCTGCTCGCCCCGCGCCTCCTTCCTCGCCGCCGGCATCTGATCCGTCGGCCGGGCGCTCCCCGCCACCGATGGGACGACGGCCCTCCCGGGCGAAGCCGGAAGGGCCGTGCCGATTCGTGGCCGCGCGGCGCTCAGTGGCCGTGGCCCGAGCCCTTGCACTCGGCCATGCACTCCTCGTAGCGCGCCTTGCAGTCCTCCTCGGTGTTCGTGTGGTCGTGGCCGAACTCGTGGCACTCCTGCCCGAGCTGCGTCTCGGTGTGGTGGCAGGTCTTGCCGATCTCGTCGCAGGTCGGCCGCTCGATCACCCCCGCATTGTTGGTGCCGGTCCCCTCCTCGCCGCAGCCGAGGGCTGCGAGCCCGAATACGATCCATCCGATTCGCAAACCCCTCATACCGCTCCCTCCCCAGCAAAAAGGGCCGGTACTCTAAGCACCGACCCTTCGCCTGGCGTCCCCCTGGCCCGGGGCGACCGAGGGGGTCTCAGAGCAGCGACTCGATCGCGCGGACGATCTCCTCCGAAAGGGGTTCGACCTTCGGCTCGAAGCGCGCCACGGGCACGCCGTCCTTGTTCACCAGGAACTTGGTGAAGTTCCACTTCACCTCCCCCGCGATCGGCGGCTCGGTCTCCTGGGTGAGGGTGCGGTAGATCGGCGCGATGTCGGGCCCCTTGGCGTGCACCTTGGCCATCATCGGGAAGGTCACGCCGTACTGGCGCTCGCAGAACGCGCGGATCTCCTCGTGGCTGCCGGGCTCCTGACCGCCGAAGTCGTTGGAGGGGATGCCGATCACCACCAAACCGCGCGGACCATACTTCTCGTGCAAGGCCTGCAGGCCGGCATATTGGGGCGTGTAACCACAGTTGGACGCGACGTTGACGATGAGCAGCACCTTGCCGCGCAACGCGGCCAGGGAGAAGCGCTCACCCTCCAGGGTCTGGAGCTCGTGGTCGAGGACGACCGTCGATGGTGCGGTGGGCTTCGCGAGCAGCTCCCGCGCCACCACCAGCCGCTCGGGCGTTTCCTCGGCCACCGCACGCGGATCGAAGCGGGCGGTCTTGGTCCGATCCGCCTGCGTGATGCGGGGCCGTTCGACCTCCGCCGGCTCCGGCCGCTCCACCTGCCTAGGCTCCGGCTCCCGCGCGCAGGTGCAGGCGCCCAAGAGCCCCATTCCGACGATTGCTGCTGCCCACCGCATGCGCTTTTCCTTTCACGGGCGCCAGGGCGGCGCCACGAGGCGTCGTTTGCCGTCGCGGGCCAGGGGAACCTCCCCTTCTCCTTTCAGAAAGACCCGATCCCATCGCTGGCAGGTCACTTCTTTATGGGCCTGGTCCAGCGCCTCGCAATAGTTCGTGAAGAAGCAGCGGCGGATCTCCTCGCCCCGGCCCTGCCGCAGCTTCTCGAACCAATCGGGATCGCACAGGGTCTGGCGCGCGGCGGCCACGGCGTCCGCCTGCCCCGCGGAGAGGATCGCCTCGGCCTGCTCGAAGGTCGCGATTCCGCCCGCGGCGATCACCGGGGTGGCAAAACCCGCCTCGCGCACGGCGAGCCGGATCGCCGCCGCGAGGTGGACGTTGCGCGAGAAGGGCCCGCGCTCGTCCATCCCCACGGTGGGCATGCACTCGTGGCCGCTGGGACCGGTATAGGGATAGGCGGCCTGGCCCACCTTCGGCTGCTTCGCGTCCTCGAACTTTCCCCCTTTGGAGACACTCAGGAAATCGAAGCCCGCCTCGGCGAAGCGCACGCCGAACCAGACTGCGTCCTCCAGGCGGTTGCCGCCCGCGATCACCTCGTCGCCGAGGAAGCGGCATCCGACCACGAAGTCGTCGCCCACCCGCGCGCGCACCGCCGCGTAGACCTCCAAGGGAAGGCGCACGCGGTTCTCGCGCGGCCCGCCGTAGCCGTCGTCCCGCGTGTTCAGCGCCGAGAGGAAGGAGGCCATGGTGTAGGCATGGGCGTAGTGGAGCTCGACGCCGTCGAAGCCCGCCTCCCGCGCGCGTGCCGCCGCATCCGCGAACCATCCGGGCAGGCGCTGCGGGAGCTCGCGGATGTGGGGGAGATGCAGATCGGTCACGCGCTCGCGGTACCCGAAGCGGTAGCTCTCCAGCTCGCGCGGGGGGAGGATCGCCGCGATCTCCGCCTCGTCGGCCGCGACGAGCCGCTCGCGCAGCGCCGTCTCGTCGGCCTCGCGCCACACCGGATCGCCGAAGACCTCCGCCGCCCGCGCGCGCAGCGCCTCGTCCACCGCGAGGAAGCGGCGGAAGAACTTCTCCTTCTCGGGCCGGCGGCGGATCGCGAGGAAATCGATGAGCTGGATGAAGAGGAGCGTCCGGCCCTCGCTCGCCTCGCGCACCGCCTCGACGATCCGCCCAAGCCCCCCCACGTAGCGGTCGTGGCCGATGCGAAGGAGAGGCCCCGAGGGGACGTCGCGGATCCCGGTGGCCTCCACCACGAGCACGCCGGGCTTTCCCTGCGCGAAGCGCCGGTACCAGTCGACCACCGCGTCGGTGACGTGGCCGTCCTCCGTCGCCCGCCAGGGGACCATCGCCGGCACCCACGTCCGATCGCGGGCGCGCCTCGGCCCGTAGGCGATCGGGGAGAACCAGAGCGAGGCCGCCGCCTCCTCGCGCGTCGGCCATGCCCGCACCGGGTAGAGCCGCGCGAGGCGGCGCTCCTCGATCGCCCGTCGCGTTTCCATCGCGGCCATCATAGCCGGGCCCGACGAACGTCGGACGAAGGGGATAGAATTTCGCCATGTCCCGCTGGCCGCGCGTGATCGTCCACGCCGACATGGACGCCTTCTTCGCCGCCATCGAGCAGCTCGACCATCCCGAGCTGCGCGGCAAGCCCATCCTCGTGGCCCACGACGGTCCGCGGTCGGTGGTGACCACCGCCTCCTACGAGGCGCGGCCCTACGGCGTGGGAAGCGCGATGCCGCTCGCCGTGGCGAAGAGGAAGTGCCCTCGGGCGCTGGTGGTCGAGCCGCGCTTCGAGCGATACCGCGAGGTCTCCCGCGCGGTGATGGAGGCCTTCCTGCGCTTTTCGCCGAAGCTCGAGCCGCTCTCGCTCGACGAGGCCTTCCTCGATCTCACCGAGCAGGCGCCGCGCTTCGGCTCGCCCCGCGCCCTCGGCACCGCGATCAAGGAGGCGGTGCGCGAGGCGACCGGCGGCCTCACGGTCTCCGTGGGGATCTCCACCTCCAAGTTCGTCGCCAAGGTGGCCAGCGACTTCCGCAAGCCCGACGGCCTCACCGTGGTACCGGGGCATCGGGTGGAGGCCTTCCTCGATCCCCTTCCCATCCGCAAGCTCTGGGGCGTCGGGCCCAAGGCCGAATCCAAGCTCCTCGCGCTCGGCCTGCGCACGATCGGCGACGTCGCGCGCGCCCGGGCGGAACTGCTTCGCCAGGCGCTCGGCCGCTACGCGGAGATCGTCCGCCTGCGGGCGCGCGGCATCGACCCCCGCCCCGTGCAACCGCGCGGTGAGCGCAAGAGCCTGAGCGCCGAAGCGACCCTCGAGGTGGACGTGGTCGGCGCGGCGGCGATCCGCCCCCACCTGCTTCGCTCGGCGGAGAAGGTCTCCCAGCGCCTCCGACGCTCCGGCTACCGCGCGCGGGGCGTGCGGGTGAAGCTGAAGACCGCCGACTTCCGCGTCCTTTCGCGGCAGGCGCGGCTCGCCGGCCCCACCGACGAGGGCGCGGTCATCGCCCGCGCCGCCTGCGAGCTGCTCGACCAGTTCGAGCTGCGCGCGCCGATCCGCCTCGTGGGCGTGGGCACCTTCGGCCTCTCCCGCAGCGGCGGCCAGCTCGAACTCTTCGGCGTCGGTGGGGACGACGACCCACCCGCTCCGCCACCTCCCACGAGTCCGCCTGCATGAATCGCCTGCGACGCGCACTGCTGTTCCTCGCGCTCGTCGGCGCGGCAAGCGCCCAGGGGCAATCGGCGCGCACCCTCCTCGAGATCTGCACCGACGAGGAAGGCGCCGCCGAGATCCTCCGACGCCTCGACGGGTGGATGTCGACCGCGCGGATCGCGCGCCGCTCCCTCGCCGACTGCGAGGCCGGGAGCGCCTACCTCGGGCGCTTCCGGGCCGAAGGCGGCCGGACGATCTTCGTGTTGCGCAATCCCTTGGGCGGCCAGCTCCAACAGAGCCTGCCGTGGCTGGAGGCGACCGCCACCCCCCTCGGCGCGATCGACCGCCGACAGCGGCTGCCGCAGTTCTCGCTCTTGCTCGAATCGCTCCTCGCCGAGGATCGCCTCGGCCTCGCGGTCGCGCCGCCGCCTCCCGAGAAGCCGCCGACGGCGCCTCGGTCCCCGCCGCCCGCCGCCGCACCACCTCCTGCAAAGAAGCCGCGTCCTGCCGAGCAGCTCACACCAGCGCCCAAAGACGAATCGCCGCCCGAGACGGCGAAGGAGGATGTTTCCAGCACGGCTGCACCGGAGCCTGGGGTCGTGCAGCAGGAGGAGCCGACGATCCTCGATCTGCGCCCCGACGAGGAGGAGCCGACGATCCTCGATCTGCACCCCGACGAGGACCTGTCCGCGCCCACGGAACCGCCGCCGAGGCCAGCGGGCATCGACGATTTCCGCCTCCCGGTTCCCGAGCGCTGGGGCTGGGAGGCCGAGGCCTTCGGCGCGCTCCGCCTGCGGGCGCCGGACTTCGCTGCGCCCGAGACCGGCCTCGGCCTGTGGCACGGCCCCTTCGGCCTGCGGCTCGGCTTCCAGATCCCCACCCGCTGGGCCGTCGAAGGCCGCCCGCTCGGGGTCGGCGCGGTCTGGGCCGCCCTCGGCCTCCGCCAGCACGAACGGCTGGGCGCTTGGGATTTGGGCCTCTCGCTCCACCTGACCGGCGAGCTGCTGTGGTTGGGCCGCCTCGACCTTCCGGGCGCGCGCATGCATCCGTACGCCGACCTCGGCCTCTCCCTGGCCGCCGAATTGCGCTTTCCCCTCCTCGGCGGGAAGATGGGGGTGGCAACCGAGGTCGGCGGGACCCCCTCCGCCCGCACGATCCGCCTGCCGGAGGGAGGCAGCGAGGTGCTGGGCGGCGTGTGGGGCCGCGTCCTTCTCCGCTGGGGAATCGGCGGGTGATCCGGGCCCCCATCCCGGCACATCTCAGGGATCGAGGAGTCGCCCTCGTCCCCGGAAGGGCTCGATGAGTCTATTGGAGAGATGTCAGGCGGGTGATGCGTCGGCTTGGAACCAGCTCTTCCGCGAGCGCAGCGGGCAGGTCTACCGCTGGGCCGTCCTCCTCGGCCTCAATCCCGCGGACGCGGAGGAGGCCGCCCAGGAGGTCTTCGCCATCGCCGCGCGGCGGATCGACACCTGCCATGCCGACGATGCCCTGGGCTCCTGGCTCTTCCAGATCACGCGCCGGGTGGTGGCCAACGCCCGCCGCTCCGGTTGGCTCAAGCGGGCCCTCTTCGGTGAAAAGCCCCTCGAGCCGGCCTTCGGTCCGGCCGAATCCCCGGAGACCGCGAAGGAGATCGCGGTGCGCGCGTGCCTGGCGAAGATCCCCCGGGAGCAGGCGGAGGTTCTCGTGTTGATGGAAGTGGAAGGCCACACGAGGGAGGAGGTGGCGGACATACTGGGATTGCCCCCGGGGACCGTGGCGAGCCGCGCCCGCCTCGGCCGCAAGGCTTTTTTGCGCCACTGGCAGGAGATGCAGGAAGCGGCCGGGGATCTGGCGCTGTCGTGGGGAGAGAAATGAGCCGGAAGACGCCCGACTGGATCGACCAGAGGGAGGAGGCCCGGACCCGGGACCTCTTGGGCCAGCTCCGGGACGCGATGCCGCCTGCGGAGGTCCAGGAGCGGATCGCCTGGCGGGCCATGGAACGCTTCGAGCGGCGCCGCTCCCTCCTCTGGAGCCGCGGCTTCGGCTTCGGCCTGGCCGCCGCCACCGCCGCCGCGCTCGTCGGCGTCGGCCTCCACCTCTGGGGACCGGCGCCGGGTCCCGCGCTGCCGCCGAAGGGGAGCCTCCACGCTGCCACCGAGGCCCCCTCGTCCTTCCGCGTGGGCGCGCACGAGGTGGTGCTCTCGCCCGAATCGCAGGTCGAGGTGACGGCCGCCGAACCCGAGCTCATCGAACTTTTGGTCACCTCCGGCACGGCCACGTTCGACGTCAGCCCGCTCGGCCCCGGGGAGATCTTCCGCGTCCGCACCGAGCACGTCCTCGTGGAGGTGGTCGGTACCCGCTTCTCCGTGCAATCCGAGCGCGTCTGCAGCACGGTCGTGGTGGAGGAGGGCCGGGTGCGGGTCAGCGACACCGAGGGCGCGGTGGTCGAGCTCGCTCCCAACCAGAAGCGGCGCTTCTGCCCCCAGGATCGCGCGGACGCGCTGCTGCGCGAGGCGCTGGTGCTCATCTCGGGCGGCGGATCCATTGAGGAAGCCATCGAGCTGCTCGAGGCCTATCTCGACTCGGCGCCGGGCTCCGCCCTCGAGGAGGAGGCGCTCTACCACCTCTGCCTCGCCCACGCGCGGCTGGGCCACGCCGAGGAGGCGCGCCGGCTCGCCGCGCGCTTCAGGGAGCGCTTCCCGCAGAGCACGCGCCTCGAACGTCTCGAGAGGGGCCTGGCAACGCTCGAATAGGCACCCCGATCCCAGGAGTCGGCACGAAGGGGCGCTTCGCTTCGGGCGGAGCGCCCTTCTTCGCACCCTCCGTGCGCCTCGCACGGGACGCCTCGTCCACGTCGTCCCGGCGGGTGCCGCCGTTCGGGCGCCTGGCCGCCCGCCTACCTCGCCCCAACTTGTTCGGTGGTGAAAAGGCCGGTAGTGAGAGCGCCCATGCGCCGCATGGTCCTGTCCCGCTACGGTGGTCCCGAGGTCTTCCGGCTCGAAGAGTTCGATCCACCGACGCCGCGCCACGGCGAGATCCGCATCCGCGTGCGCGCCGCCGGCGTGAACTTCGCCGACGTCATGGCGCGGCTCGGCCTCTACCCCGACGCTCCCCCTCCGCCGTGCGTGGTCGGCTACGAGGTGGCCGGGGAGGTGGAAGGGGTCGGTCCCGGCGTCGACGGCTTTCGCGAAGGGGATCGGGTGGTGGCGCTCACCCGCTTCGGGGGCTACGCCGATTCCGTCTGCGTCCCGGTGGAGCAGGCCATCCATCTCCCCGCCGGCAAGGACTTCGTGGAGGGTGCGGCGTTGCCGGTGAACTACCTGACGGCGTTCCTGATGGTGGAGTGGCTCGCGGGCGTGCGCGCAGGCGATCGGATCCTCATCCACGGCGCGGCGGGCGGCGTGGGCCTCGCCGCGCTGCAGCTCGCCAAGGCGCGCGGCGCCGTCGTCTTCGGCACCGCCAGCCCGGGCAAGCACCGGCGCCTGCGCGAGCTCGGCCTCGATCACCCCATCGACTACCGCAACGCCGATTTCGAGGCGGAGGTCCGCACGCTCACCGGCGGCAAGGGCGTGGACGTCATCCTCGACCCCATCTCCGGACGGACCACGCGGAAGAACTACCGCGTCCTCGCTCCGATGGGCCGGCTGTATCTCTTCGGCGTCTCGTCGTTCAACCAGGGGAGCAAAAACAGAAACATCGTCGATACGCTCCGCGCGCTGATCGGGACGCCGTTTTTCCAC
>DATGOH010000011.1:0-5732 GCA_035306165.1 Ferdinandcohnia sp. | reverse complement strand
GAACCACCACTTCAACAAGTACGCGCCCGAGCGCATCCCCTACGCCATCGACCGCTACGTGCGGGAGACGGCGCGGCTGTACGGCGTGATGAACAAGCGCCTCGCCGACCGGCCCTACCTCGCCGGCGAGTATTCGATCGCCGACATGGCGTGCTATCCGTGGGTCGTGCCGCACGCGGACCAGAAGCAGAACCTCGACGACTTCCCCCACCTGAAGGATTGGTTCGAGCGGATCCGCAACCGCCCGGCCGTCCAGCGCGCCTACGAGCGCGGGGAGCGGGAGGCGAAGGCCCCACCGCTCGACGAGGAAGCCAAGAAGATCCTCTTCGGGCAGGGGGCCGATTCCACCGCACGGTAGTTCCGCTTGGCGATTCGACTCCGCAATCCGCACGACCGGGCGATCCTCGGCCTGGCGATCCCCGCTCTGGGGAGCCTCGCCATCGATCCGCTCGTTTCGTTGGTCGACACCGCCTTCGTGGGGCGGCTGGGCCCCGCGCCGCTGGGGGCCCTGGCGATCTGCGGCGCGATCTTTTCGCTCGCCTTCGTCGTCTTCAATTTCCTCGCGTACGGATCGACCCCGCGGATCGGACGAGCGCTGGGGCAGGGGAGGCGCGACGAGGCGGGCCGGATCGCGGTGCAAGCGCTGGGGCTCGCCGCGGTCGCGGGGGTGTTCGTCACGTTCGTCCTGATGGCGCTCGCGGATCCCCTGCTCGATCTGATGGGCGCCGAGGGGGAGCTGCGGGAGCCCGCGCGCACCTACCTGCGCATCCGCGCGCTCGCCGGGCCGGCGGTGCTGCTCGCCACCGCCGCCCACGGCATCTTCCGCGGCCACAAGGACACCCGCACGCCGCTCTGGGTTTCGCTCCTGGTCAACCTCGTCAACCTGATCCTCGATCCCCTGCTCATCTTCGGCCTGGGCATGGGGATCGCGGGCGCCGCCTGGGCCACGGCGATCGCGCAGTGGGTGGGCGCGCTCGTCTTCCTCTGGATCCTGCTCGGCGCGCGCCGCGAGGCGATGGAGATCCCCATCGTCTTGCCCCGGCCGCGCGAGATGTTGCCCTTCCTCCGCATCGGCGGGCACATGCTCGTCCGCACCGGCGCGCTGCTCGGCACCATGGCGCTTTCCACCGCCACCGCCGCGCGCGCCGGGGTGGTGGTCGTAGCGGCTCATCACATCGCGCTGCAGCTCTGGATGCTGCTCGCGCTCGTCCTCGACACGCTGGCGATCGCGGCCCAGGCGCTCGTGGCCCACGAACTCGGGCGCGGCGATACCGCGACCGCGCGCGCCCTCGGCGATCGCCTGCTCGCGTGGGGCTTCGGCGCGGGCGTGGGGCTCGGCCTTCTCGTGGGCGCGCTGCGCTTCTTCCTCCCCGCACTCTTCACCGACGATCCGGGGACGCTCCTCGCCGCGCCGCGGGCGCTGTTGTACGTGGCGCTCTTGCAGCCCGTCGCCGGCCTGGTCTTCGTCTGGGACGGGATCTTCATCGGCGCCGAGCTCTTCCGCTACCTGGCGATGGCGATGGTCGTCTCCGCGCTCGGCGGCGCGTTGGTCCTGGGGATCGGCTCGGCGTGGGGGCTGGGGATCGGCGGCGTCTGGGCGGGGATCGGCACGCTGATGGCGGTGCGCGCGCTCACCCTCGCCCTCCCTTGGACGCGCGGGAGGCTGGTCGCGCCCACGGAATCATGAGCCGACGCGCCGAGAGCATGCGGCGCACCGGGCTCCCGACGTCGCGCCGCGGTGGCCAGACCGCGCCGCTTCGACTATGGAAACGGGCATGCGCGTGACGAGCTGGAACGTGAACGGCCTGCGCGCCTGCGTCGCCAAGGGCTTTTGCGCGTGGATGCGGAGCGAGCAGGCGGAGATCGTGGGCGTGCAGGAGGTGCGGGCGCGCCAGGATCAGCTCCCGCCCGAGGTGCTCGATCTCCCCGGCTACCACACCCACTTCTTTGCCGCCGAGCGGCCGGGCTACAGCGGGGTGGGCCTCTTCTCGAAACTCGAGCCCGACGAGGTGGACACGGCGCTGGGGCCCGAATTCGACCCGGAAGGCCGCCTCCAGATCGCACGCTTCGGCAAGCTCTGGGTGGTCAACGGCTACTTCCCGAACGGCAACGGGAAAAATCGAGACAACAGCCGCATCCCCTACAAGCTCGAGTTCTACCGCGCGCTCTTCGACAAGCTGGAAGGCCCGCGGCGCGCCGGCGCGCGCATCCTCGTGATCGGCGACTTCAACACCGCCCACCGACCCATCGATCTCGCGCGGCCCAAGCAGAACGAGACCACCTCCGGCTTCACGCCGGAGGAGCGGGAGGAGCTCGATCGCTGGTTGCGCAGCGGATGGACCGACACCTTCCGCCACTTCTTCCCGGAGGTTCCGGGGCGGTACTCGTGGTGGAGCCAGCGCTTCGGTGCGCGCGCGAAGAACATCGGCTGGCGCATCGACTACGTGCTCGCGTCTCCCGCCGCCATGGAGTTCGTCCGCGAGGCGGACATCCACCACGAGGTGATGGGCTCGGACCACTGCCCGGTGAGCGTGCGCCTCGACCCCGCCGTCCTGCGCTAGCGTCCCCGGCCGTCGCTTCGACGCAGGACCGGCGGTGTGTGCACCTCGGCCTGGTGTTGGCTCAGAACACCCGGAGGCCGTGCAGGAGGATGGCGGTCACGGCGAGGGGCGCCACCCACCGAAGCAAGAAGAACCAGCCGCGATACAGGCGCGCCTGCCAGGCCCCGGGCGTTCCCTCCACGAAGGATGCGCGGCGCAGCTTCTCGTCCATCTTCCACGCCACGAAGACCGAGATGCCCAGGCCGCCGATCGGCAGGAACCAGTTCGAAGCGACGTAGTCGAACCAGTCGAACCAGTTTCTGCCGGTGGCGTCGGCGAGACCCTTTCCGAAGAAGGTGTCGGTGCCCGAAAGGGCCGAGGGAATGCCCACGACGTAGACCAGCGCACCGAAGAGCAGGGCGGCGGTCTTGCGGCGCATCTTCCACTCGTCCATGCCGTAGGCCACGAGCACCTCCAGCAGCGAGATGGCGCTCGTCCAGGCGGCGAGGAAGAGCAGGACGAAGAAGAGCGTGGACCAGAGGCTTCCGCCCGGCATCTGCATCAGCGCGAGGGGGATGCTCTGGAAGACCAACCCCGGACCCGCCTGCGGCTGCATGCCGAAGCTGAAGATCACGGGAAAGATCACCAGGCAGGCCATCAGGCTGATGAGGGTGTCCAGGCCGCCGATCGTGAAGGTGGAAACGGGGATGGATTCGTCGCGCGAAAGGTAGCTCCCGTAGGTGAGTATGGCGCCCATGGCCACGCTGAGGCTGAAGAAGGAGTGGCCCAGCGCTTCGAGCACGCCCGCCGGCGTGATCTCGTCCCAGCGCGGGAAGAAGAGGAATTCGAGCGCTGGGCCGAGTCCGGGCAGCGTGAGGGAGTGCACGACCAGGACGGCGAGCATCAGGAAGAGGAGGGGCATGAGGATGCGCGCCGCCTTCTCCACGCCCTTGCGCACGCCGCCCAGGAGCACCCAGATGGTGGCGGCGGTGAAGATGGTCAGCCAGACGAGGTTGCGCGTCCCACTCGCGTACAGCGCGCCGAAGAGCTCCGGGATCGCCTCCGTCTCGGTGCGGGCGAGGGCGCCGCTCAGGGAGACGAAGACGTATTCGAGGCACCAGCCGGCGACCACGCCGTAATACGAGAGGATGGTGCCTGCGGTGAGCACACCGAGCCCGCCCACGAGAATCCAGGGGCTCCCCTTCCCCGCCACGGTGCGGAACGCGCCCACGGGGGAGTTGGCCGTGGCGCGGCCGAGGAGCACCTCGGCGGCGAGGATGGGAATGCCCACCGCAGCAATGCAGACCAAGTAGATGAGCACGAAGAGGCCGCCACCGTTGACGCCCGTGATGTACGGAAACTTCCAGATGTTGCCCAGGCCGACGGCCGAACCCGTGGCGGCCAGGACGAACCCCAGGCGGGATTGCCACTGCGCGCGGTTCTGCATCGCTGCCCTCTTGTGATGAGTCGGGCAGTCTAACCCGATGCGGTCGCGCGTTGTAGCCTAGAAGACGGTTGGAGGGTCGGAGGGGCGCCGCGCGCGCTTTTCCGGACGCGCGTCACGGCGCCTCCTCGTCGCCTCCCCTGCTGGCCGACCGTAGCGCTGCAGCCGGCAGGTTGTCGAAGCGGGATCCTAGGGAGAGGGTGCGCGGCTCCTTCCGACGACGGGCGTCTGGTGGGCCGGGTTCGCCGTGCTGGTGTTGGGGAGGATCACCAGGGCGGAGTCCAGGATCTCCTCGGGGCCTTGGGGGGCGAAGGTCACCTCCACCAGGAAGGATTCGCCAAGGAGGTATCCTCTTTCGCTCGGTCCGGGGGAGCCGTCGAGCTCGCGGATTGAAGCGGAGAAGAACGTGAACGGGGGAACGAGGAGGGGGGCATGACCTCGAGGTGGGAGACGTAGAGGATCTGCGGAGTCGAACCCGCGGGGACGATGCCGCTGTTCGTGCACGTGAAGCTGAGCGTCTTCGTGTCCTCCCACTTCACGACGCCGAGGTCGAGTTCGTTGGGGTTACACGAGATGCGGGCGCCGCCCCCCTCCCCACGGACGCAGGCGCGCCGTTCGAAGGGCGTGGCGGTCGGGCTCTCGCCCAGGACGACGACGTCGGCGGCGTAGGTCTCCGCGATGAGGGGAGAGAAGCGGAGTTCGAGTTCGACGAACTCCTGGCCGTCGGGTGCGAGGACCTTCCCGCCGGACGGGAGGGGGGTGCCATGGAGGGACATCCCGGCGATCGCGACTTCGAGCCGGACGTCGGTCAACGTGACCGGATTGCGGCTGACGTTACGGACCCAAAGGCTGGAGAAGGATTCGTCCTCGACGTTGGTGTCGGGGACGGCATGGCAATCGTCGAGGGGAACGAAATCCCCGTCTTCCAGGGCGCCGAATTCGAGCGCGGCGCCGGCCGGGATGCCGGTACCGACGAGGCGCACGGTGCGTTCGCCGTATGGCCCGTCGGTCTCGAACGCGATCACGGTGTCGAACGCGCCTTCCGCCCCGGGCGAGAAGGAGATGTCCAGGGGTACGCGGCCCGACGGGGGGAGGGTGATCTCGTCGGAGGGCAGGGAGAAGGGCGCGCCGACGGGATCGGCGGCGAGGCGGACCGTCAACGAGGTGTTGGCTTCGTTTACGAGGAACAGCTCGGGAGCGTACGGGTTGTCGACGATGACCTTGCCGAAGTCGATCCGGAAGTCGGCATCGCCGCCGAGGTCGGGGCCGACGTCCGGCCCCTCCAGGACGAAGGGGGGTGCCGGCAGGGCTCCGTCGGACTTGGTCTCCCGTGGCGCTTCGGCGCCTCCGCCCAATCCGCAGCCGATGAGGAGGGTCGAGACCACGGCGAGAGACGAAAACCGTTCATCGAAGAACTCCTTTCGTCCCGAGGCCTCGAATCGGGAACATGTGCGGCGGTCCTCGCTCCGATCACCGCCGG
This sequence comes from Ferdinandcohnia sp., assembly GCA_035306165.1. GTDB lineage: Bacteria > Myxococcota > Myxococcia > Myxococcales > Vulgatibacteraceae > ZC4RG40. The sequence goes on along the minus strand of DATGOH010000011.1, from coordinate 268 downwards.
GAGGCGAAGAAAAAAGGGAGAGGGCGCAGGCCCTCTCCCCGTCTCGTCGAAGTCGCTATCGGATCAGTGGAGGTCGTACTCCTTGCAGGCGACCTCGTACGTCACCTCGATCACCTGGCTCGGCCCTGGGATGTACAGCGGCGTGAAGGCGACCGTGTTGTTGTCCGGGTTGTAGTACCAGACCAGCGCGCCGTTGGGCGTGTAACGCTCGCGGAGGCGGCCGTTGACGCGGACCTCGATCGCGTTCGGGTCGGCCGGCTCGCCGCGC
>DATGOH010000010.1:0-2617 GCA_035306165.1 Ferdinandcohnia sp. | reverse complement strand
CCGGGACGGGCCTCCCCTTGGCGCCCCGGCGGATGCCCAGCACCGTCGCACGGTAGCGATCGCGAAAGCGCGCGTCCCGCAGCGTCTTGCCCTCGAGGCCCGAGCGCCGGGTGATCACCACCTCGACCAGCGATTCGTCCGGCGCCATCGCGAGCCCCTCCGGAAGGCTCTCCGGCTCCAGGGCGAGCGCGGAGGCGCCGGGACCGAAGACGAAGCGAGGGGCGGGGGGAAGGCGGAGCACCGAGACCTTCTCGATGCCGTACTCGCGGGCGAAGTCCTCGAAGGTCAGGGGCTTTCGCGGCGAGACCGCGCCGGACGAAGGGAGGTGCTTGCGGCCGATCCAGACGACGTAGACGACGCCCAGAAACAAAAACAATACACCGATGGGCGTGAGGCTGAAAAATCGAAACGGATCCCGCCCCGTCGAGGCGAGGGCCTCGCTCACCACCAGATTCGGAGGCGTGGCGATCAGCGTGAGCAGGCTCCCCAGATGCGCCGCGAAGGCCATGGGCAGGAGCACGCGAGAGAGCGCGACTCCCTGGCGCTGGGCCATCGTCCCCACAACGGGCAGGAGGATCGCCACCGTGCCCGTGGAGCTCATGAAGGCGGAGAAGAGGGCGGTCGAGAGCATCACCACCAGGAGGAGGCGCGTCTCGCCTCCCCCCGCGAGCCGACTCAGTCGCCCGCCCAGCCAATCGGCCACGCCCGTCTCGGTCAGCCCCGCTCCGACGACGAAGAGGCCGACGATGGTGAGGACGAGGGGGCTCGAGAAGCCGGCGACCGCCTCCTCGAAAGGCAGGATCTCCCCCAGCACGAGCGCGAGGAGGGAGAGGAGCGCGACCAGGTCCAAGCGGAAGCGGTCACTCGCGAAGAGGGCGATGGAGAGGGCGAGGACCGTGAGGGTATAGGCGAGGTCGAAGCTCACGTCCCCGATCTGCCACGCCGCGCGGCGGCTCGCCACCCTCCTCGGCTCAGTCCTTCCCCAGATCCTTTTGCGCCACCCGGGCCGCGATCAGGATGGGATCGTAGACAGGCGCGAGCGGCGGGGCGTAGGCGAGGTCGAGCGCGGCCAGATCGTCCACGTCCATGCCCGCGAGAAGGGCGGTGGCGTAGACGTTCGTGCGCCCGGCCACGCCTTCGCTCGCCACCATCTGCGCGCCGAGGAGGCGACCCGTCTCCCGCTCCACCGTGAGCACGGTCGTGATCGGAGACGAGCCCGGGTAGTTGTGTCCACGGGTCCGGTGTTTCGAGACGGAGCGGATGGCCGAGAGCCCGACCGCCTCCGCCTCGCGGAGATTCAGCCCCGTCCTTCCCACGTGAAGGTCGAAAACCTTGAAGGCGGCCGTGGAGGCAATGCCCCGGAAGCGCTCGTCGGCTCCCGCGGCATTCGCACCCGCGACCTTGCCCTGTTTGTTCGCCGTGGTGCCGAGCGGCACCCAGACCGGCTGGTCGGTGACGACGCTCCGCGCCTCGGCGCAGTCGCCCGCGGCCCAGACGTCCGGAACGTTCGTCTGCATCCGATCGTCCACGGCGATCGCGCCCGTCTTCCCGAGACGGATCCCCGCCGCCGCGGCGAGCGCCACCCGAGGGCGGACTCCCGCCGCGACGAGGACGAAGTCGGCCTCCACCGCCTCGTCGCCGGTCCGGATCCGTAGCCCGCTCCCGGCCGGCTCGATGCTCGTCACCGAGGCGCCGGTTCGAACGCGGACGCCGTTTCGCCGCACCTCGTCCTCGACCCGTTCCGCGAGGAGGGGGTCGATCCCCGGGGCGAGCCGATCGAGGCGCTCGAGGAGGGTGACCTCGATCCCCAGGTGGCGGAAGGCCTCGGTCATCTCCAGCCCGATGTATCCACCCCCGACGATGACGGCGTGGCGCGGCTTGCGCGCGGCGACCGCCTCCTTGATCGCCGCGCCGTCGGAGAGCTCCCGCAAATGGAAGACACCGGGAAGGTCCGCCCCCGGGATCGGCAGGCGCACCGCCTCGGCGCCGGTGGCGATCACCAGCTTGTCGTAGGCGAGGTCGTATTCCTCGCCCGAGGCGAGATCCTTCGCCCTCACGGTTTTCTTCTCGACATCGATCGAGAGCGCCTCGTGGCGCAGGCGGACGTCGATCTCTCGCTCGCGTCGGAAGTTCTCGGCCGTGATGACGACGAGGTCCTCGATGTCTCGCTCGGGATCCTCGATGTTGTACGGCATTCCGCACGCGCCGTAGGAGACATGGGGCCCTCGCTCGAGAACGATCACCTCGGCGTCGGGCCGCCGGCGCCTCGCCTGGCTCGCCGCGCTCATCCCCGCTGCCACTCCGCCGATCACCACGATTCGCATTGGACTCCTCCGCATCTCGACGCAGGGCGATCCCGCAGGGCGCTGCGAGCACGTCGAGAGGAGAGTCTAGCAGAGGCGCGGCTCTACCTCCCTATGGAGGCGTGACCGCGCGCGGCACGAGCGGGCGGCCGAGCTCGCACTCGAGCTCCTCGCGGGGCCAGCCGCCGCAGCTCGCGGCCGCCTCGTAGGTCGAGCGTAGGAAGCGGAGCAAGGTGCCCTCCGGATCGCCGGAGGTGCGCACCGCCTCGTAGGGGAGGAGGAATTCGCCGAGCGTCTCGTCGTATCGAGCCTCG
>DATGOH010000009.1:0-12284 GCA_035306165.1 Ferdinandcohnia sp. | reverse complement strand
CCCGAGGTCGAGCGCACCTCCACCACGCCGTCCGAAATCTCCAGGATGGAAATGTCGAAGGTGCCGCCGCCGAGATCGTAGACGGCCACGCGCGAGGATTTCTCGCCGACCTTGTCGATGCCGTAGGCCAGGGCCGCGGCCGTGGGCTCGTTGATGATCCGGAGCACCTCGAGCCCGGCCACCCGACCCGCGTCCTTGGTGGCCTGGCGCTGGTGGTCGTCGAAGTAGGCGGGCACCGTGATCACCGCCTCGGTGACCGGCTCGCCCAGATACTCCTCCGCAACCTGCCGCATCTTCGCGAGGATCTTGGCGGAGACCTCGGTCGGGGAGACGTCCTTGCCCCGCACCCGGACCCACGCGTCGCCGTTCTCGGCGCGCACCGCGGTGTAGGGCAGCAGGCGAATCATCTTCTGGATCTCGGGCTCGTCGTACTTGCGACCGATGAGGCGCTTGATCCCGAAGATGGTGTTCTGCGGATTGGTCAGGGCCTGCCGCTTCGCGATCTGGCCGACGAGGAGCTCCCCCTCCTCGGTGTAGGCGACGATCGAGGGCGTCGTGCGGCTGCCCTCCTCGTTGGGGATGACCACCGGCTCTCCGCTCATCATCACGGAGACGCAGGAGTTGGTCGTCCCCAGATCGATTCCGATCACCTTCCCTTTCTTGCTCACCTGGCTGTCCCTATTCCGCCGCCTCTTCCGTGGGCGGCGCCGCGACGCAGACCATGGCCGGGCGGATCAGGCGGTCGTGGAGCCGATAGCCCCGCACCATTTCCTCCACCACCACGTTGGGAGGATGCTCCGCCGTCGGTCGAAGCTCGACGGCCTCGTGCAGCGCCGGATCGAAGGGCTTCCCCACCGCCGAGAAGGATTCCACCCCGAAGCGGGCCAATGCGTCCTGGAACATGCGGTGGGTCATCTGCACCCCCTCGAGCAGCCCCTCCTCGCCCCGGGCCGCGTGGAACTGCGCGCGCTCGAGGTTGTCGAGGACGGGGATGAGCTCGAGAAGGAGCTTTTCGATCCCGTAGCGCTCGGCCTCTTCCTTGTCGCGCTGGGCCCTCCGGCGCAACGCCTCCAGATCGGCCTGGAGCCGGGACAGGGCCTCGCGGAGCTGCTCGTTTTCGACGCGAAGCACTTCGAGTTCGCTCCCCTCTTCCGCGGCGGTCTTCGGTGCGCGAGCCCGGATGGGCGACGCGGCCGCGGGCGTGGGCGCGTCCTCTTCCTCGACGGCGATCTCCACGCCCCCCGCACACTCCTCCTCGAGTCGCTCCACGGCCCGCAAGGCCTCTTCGATCGCCTCCTCGCTGATGTCCACGGAGAAGTTGCCCTTGGGAGCCCTCGGATCGGTCGACATGCCGTCGCGCTCTCCTCCTGGATGCAGAAAGCTGCCACATACGACCAGGGAAAGCGAGAAATGCGGCGGGCTGTTCTGGTATGTCGCAGCACCCGTGGAGCCCCGGACCCCCAGGACCGGCGCGCTGGCGCGCCTTCTCGATACCCTCGCTTCCGAGGGCGTGGTGCGCGCGGTCGGCGTCCGGGGCGCGGCGCGCGGCCTGCTCGCTGCGCGCACGAGGGAGCGATTCGGCGCGGTGCTGGCGGTCGCCGCCGGCGAGGAGGAGGCGGAGCGGCTCGCGGGGGACCTCGCCTTTTTCCTCGGTAGCGACCGCGTGGCGCGGATGCCGGTGGACGCCGTCCTCCCCTACGACGTCCTCACCCCGGACCGCGGGGCGGAGATCGAGCGACTCGCCGCGTTGGCGCGGCTGGGCCGCGACGTCGACGCCGTGGTCGTCTCCGCCCGGGGGCTCGCCCGCAAGCTCGTCCCCCCCACGCTCCTCGCGGGGAATCGCGAGCGTCTCGCCGTCGGCGGCCAGGTGGACCGGGACGAGCTCGCCCGCCGCCTCGTCGAACTCGGCTACCGCAACGTCCCGCTCGTCGAGGAGCCGGGCGACTTCGCGGTGCGCGGGGCCGTGGTCGATCTCTGGCCGCCCGCCGAGCCCGCACCCGTCCGCGTCGAACTCTTCGGCGACGAGGTGGAGAGCCTGCGGCGCTTCGATCCCGCCACGCAGCGCACGGGCGCGGCCGCGGAGGCGGTGGAGATCACCGCCGCCAGCGAGGCGCTCCTCCCGCGCGATCGGCAGGCCCTGGCGCGGGCCCTGCGCGCCGCCGGCGACCGTGCCCAGCTCCCCTCGGCGCGCATCCGCGAGCTCGTCGAATCGCTCGACGACGACGCGGGGCTCGAGGCGCTGCAGGGCCTCTGGCCCGCCCTCTACGAGGGTGGCCTCGCACCGCTCTTCGACCACCTTCCCGACGACACCCACCTGCTCATCGACGACCCGGAGGCCGTCCGGCGCAACCTCGAAGAGCTCTGGGAGGATCTCGAGCGCGAACACGCGGCGGCCCGCGCGCGCGGCGATCTGGTCCTCGAACCCGGCGCGCACTTCCTCTCTCCGGCGGAGGTGGAAGCGGCGTGGTCGGCGCACCGGCGCGTGGAGCTGCACGCGATCTGGGTGGGCGGCGCCGACGAGCACCCGATGTCCCTCGCCTTCGAGGAGACCGTCGGCATTCGCAAGGCGATCGAGGAGGCCGACGAGCCGAACCTGTCCCCGCTCGTGGAGAAGCTGCGCGCCTGGCGCGCCCAGGAGCTCCCCGTCCTCGTCGCCTGCGCGAGCCCGGCGCGCGCCGACCGCATCGCACGCCTGCTCGCCGCACGGGAGATCGGTGCGCGGGTGCACGAGGGCCCGCTCCCCGAGGACTTCGGCGCCCTCCTCGATCCGGGCATCCTCGCCCACCTCGTGCGCGGCGAGATCTCGGGCGGCTTCGTCAGCCCCGAGGCGGGCTTCGTCCTGCTGTCGGACGAGGAGATCCTCGGCCCACGGCCCCCGCGCCGCCGGCGCGCGCGCCGCAAGGATCTCCCCTCCATCGAAGCCTTCCGCGACCTGGAAGAGGGCGACCTCTGCGTGCACGTCGACCACGGACTCTGCCGCTACGGCGGGCTGCAGCGGATGCAGTTCCAAGGCGTGGAGGCGGACTTCCTCGTCCTGCACTTCGCCGGCAAAGACAAGCTCTACCTCCCGGTCTGGAAGCTCCGCTCGATCCAGAAGTTCGTCGGTGGCAACCCCGAGACGGCGCGCTTGGATCGCCTGGGCGGTACCTCCTGGGAGAAGACGAAGAAGCGCGTCCGCGACGAGCTTCTGCACATGGCGGCGGAGCTCCTCGACATCTACGCGCGGCGCAAGGCGCACGAAGGCTTCGCCTTCCCACCGCCCGACGACCTCTACCACGCCTTCGAGGCGACCTTCCCCTACGAGGAGACGCCGGACCAGGCCCAGGCGATCGAGGACGTGATCGCCGACATGACCTCTCCCTCCCCCATGGACCGCCTGGTCTGCGGGGACGTGGGCTTCGGCAAGACCGAGGTCGCCATGCGGGCCGCCTTCCTCGCGGTGGCGGGGGGCAAGCAGGTGGCGGTGCTCGTCCCCACCACCCTGCTCGCGTACCAGCACTTCCAGTCCTTCTCCGCGCGGATGAAGGGCTTCGCGGTGACGATCGACTGGGTCTCCTCCCTGCGGAACGCCCGGGCGAACCGCGAGGTGCTCCGGCGCGTGGCCGAGGGCGCGGTGGACATCGTGATCGGCACGCACGCCCTGCTCTCGCCCTCCGTGAGCTTCCGCGACCTCGGCCTATTGGTCGTCGACGAAGAGCACCGCTTCGGCGTGGCGCACAAGGAGCGCATCAAGAAGTGGAAGACGGACGTGGACGTGCTCACCCTCACCGCCACGCCCATCCCCCGCACGCTCCACATGGCCATGGCGGGGCTGCGGGACATGTCGATCATCCAGACCCCGCCGCCCGAACGGCGCGCCATCCGCACCTTCGTACTGCGCTTCTCCCCGACCGAGATCCGCGAGGCCATCCTCCGCGAGCGCGCGCGGGGCGGTCAGGTCTTCTTCGTGCACGATCGCGTGGAATCCATCGGCGCCGTCCACCGCTTCCTCGAGGAACTCGTTCCCGAGGTGCGGATCGCGGTGGCGCATGGGCAGATGCCCGAACGCGCCCTGGAGAAGGTGATCGCCCGCTTCATCAACCGCGAGATCGACGTGCTCTTGTGCACCACGATCGTGGAGAGCGGGCTGGACATCCCCAACGCCAACACCATCCTCGTCAACCGCGCCGACGCGTTGGGACTCGCGCAGCTCCACCAGCTCCGCGGTCGCGTCGGCCGCTCCTCGGAGCGCGCCTACGCCTACTTCCTCGTGCCGGCCGAGCGCGCGCTCACCAAGAACGCGCAGAAGCGTCTGGAGGTGGTGCAGCGCCTCTCCGAACTCGGCTCGGGCTTCCAGATCGCCTCCTTCGACCTGGAGATCCGGGGCGCGGGCCACCTACTCGGTGCGAAGCAGAGCGGGCACATCGAGGCGGTGGGCTTCGACCTGTACCTGGAGCTGTTGGAGGAGGCCGTGGCCGAGCTTCGGGGCGAACCGCCCCGGCCCGCCGTCGACCCCGAAATCAACCTTCCGGTTCCCGCCTTCCTCCCGGAGACCTACCTCCCCGACGTCCACGAGCGCCTGCTCTTCTACAAAAAGCTCTCGCAGGCGAACGGCGAGGCGGAGATCGAGGAAGTCCGCGGCGAACTCGTCGACCGCGCCGGACACCCCCCACCCGAGGTGGACAACCTGGTCAACCTCATGGGGATCAAGGCGCGCCTTCGGGCCCTGGGCCTGCGCGGGATGGAGGCCGGGCCGGCCCGCCTGGCCTTGCTCGTGGGCCGCGAGGCCCGGCTCGATCCCGTGAAGCTCGCGGCCCTGGTCTCCCGCGAGGCGGGACGGCTCCGCCTCACCCCCGACCTCAAGCTCGTGGCCCGCATCGCCTCCCCCATCACGCCCGCCCGCCTCTTCGACGAGGCGCACCGGCTCGTCGGCGAGGTCGAAGGCTGCCTCGCGTGAGCCGGCGGGGGGTTCCGGGAAGGAAGTTGTGGTAGATCGAAGCGGATATCGCTTCGAGGATGCCATGAGATCGTTTGTCGCACTTCCTTCCGCGCTCCTTGTCCTTGTCGCCTTCGCTGCCTGCAGCGAGGAACCGCGGCCGAACGAGCCTTCCGCCAAGCCCCGCCCGACGGCTGCGCTGCGCGCGACCGTGGCGGGCGAGGAGGTCGCGCCCTCCACCCTCCTTCCCCTGGGCACGCGGGTGGTCGTCCACGGCGACGCGAGCCAGGGCCAGGGCGAGCTGACCTACCGGTGGACGCTGCATCGGCCGGCGCTCAGCGAGGCGAAGTTCGAATTCGAGGGCGAGCCCAAGAACGCGTTCACCATGGATGCGGGCGGCACCTATACGGTCGAGCTGGTGGTCGCGGACGGGAACGGCGAGAGCGAGCCGGCGCGGATCGAGCTGCGCTCCACCTACCCGGCGCCGACCGCCGCCCTCAGCCTCCAGGCTCCCGAGCCGACCCTCGCCCTCGAACACACCGTCACGGCGGATGGCAGCGCGAGCACCGATCCCTCCGGGCAGCCGCTGACCTACGTCTTCCGCCTCACCCAGCGCCCGGTCGGGAGCCAGACCGTGCTCGAAGTGGATGGCGCGAAGGCCACCTTCATGCCCGACCGCGCGGGCACCTACACGGTGGGCCTGAAGGTGCGCAACGAGACCACGGAGAGCGAGGAAGTCACCGAATCGATCGTGGTCGCGCCGCCCCGCAACCGTCCGCCCGTGGCGGACGCCGGGCCGGACTTCGGCGCGCCGCTCGGCGTCGAGGTGACGCTCAACGGGAGCCGCTCCACCGATCCCGACGGCGACGAGCTCACGTTCGCCTGGCGCTTCCTCGCCCAGCCCGAGGGGAGCGCGGCCGAGATCGTCGACGCCGATCGGGTGGAGGCCACCTTCCTGCCCGAGGTGGAGGGCGTCTACGAGGTCGAGCTCGAGGTCTCCGACGGCGAGTTCACGGCCAAGGACACCGTCCTCGTCACCGTCCGGGAGACGCCGAACCGGCCCCCGATCATCGAGCGGGTCCTCTACGACAGCGGCAAGGGTCTGCCGCCGCGGCCGCTGCCGCTCGTGGACGCCTTCGAGACGGTGGAGTTCGGCGCGACCGTGACCCTCGAGGTCGTGGCCAAGGATCCCGACGCGGGCGCGGTGGTCGAGGTGCGCTGGGATCTCGTCCGGCCCGAGGGGAGCAGCGCGGAGTTCGTGGACGTCGGCCCGAACAAGAAGAGCCTGACCGCCGACGTGGACGGCATCTACACCGTCGTCCTCACCGCCAACGACGGCGAGTTCGACAGCGCCCCCTTCACGGCGAAGATCCGCTTCATGGGGGACAACCGCTTCCCGGTCGCCGTCCTCGCCACCGAGGACGGCCAGATCGAGTATCCCAACGGCTCTACCGTGCGGCTCAGCGGCACCCAGAGCTACGACACGGACGAGCCGCCCGACGCGCTCGAGGTCTTCGACTGGAAGCTCGTCCGGCGCCCCTCCGGCGCCCCGGGTGGCTTCGACCGGCGCGGACCTTCCTCCACCCACCAGTACCGGATGGAGCGCAAGGGCACCTACGTCTTCCAGCTCGTGGTGCAGGACGCCCGCGGGGGCGTGAGCGAGCCGGCCCAAGTCGAGGTCCGGTCGATGAATCGTCCGCCCGTGGCCAGGGCCGATCTGGAATTCTCGGCCACCCTGCGCAACGTGGACCGCAACCGGCTCGACGACCCCGACGATCCCATCCACGGTTCCGCCGTCGTGCTGGATGCGATGCGCACCTTCTCTTCGCCCAGCAGCGATCCGGATCCGGAGGACTCGGTCCTCGACTTCAAGTGGGAGATCATCGACGCACCCGAGGGTGCGAATCCCTGCCTGCTGATCACCTGCGTCCCCGTGGCGCTCCAGCCCGCGGCCGGCTTCTACACCGACATGCCGGGCGTCTATCGGGCGCGGCTGACCGTCACGGATCGCGACCCCGTCGAGCCTCTCTCGGACACGCTCGAAGTGACGATCACGATCACCGAGTGATCGCGACGGCCGTGCGCCCGTCTTCCGCGACGTGGGCCCTCGGCCCCACCTCCATCCGCGGCTCCCGGGAGGTCCCGAAGGCCGCCCCGGGGGCCGCTTTCGACTAGAGCAGGCCTCCGCCGTCGAGGATCCAGTCCACCCCGGTGGCCCAGGGAGCGCCGAGGAGGAAAACCACCGCCTCGGCGATCTCCTCGGGCGTTCCCAGACGGCCCAGCGGCACCTCGGCGCGCAAGGATTCGAGCTGCGCCGCGAGCCGGCGCGCGGCCTCCGCGCCCGTGGGCGGCGGCTTTCCCGGAGCGAGGCGGAGTTCGCGCACCATCTCCGTGTCCACGATCCCCGGCGAGACGGCGTTGAAACGAATCGCTCGCGCGGTGCCGGCCCGCGCCAGCGCGCGCATGGCCGCGAGCAGTCCCGCCTTGGTGGCGCTGTAGACCGCCGAGGTCGAGAGCGGCCGATGCGCCAAGTTCGAGGCCACGAAGACCACCCCTCCCCCCGGCTCGAGCGCATGGAGCGCCGCCTCGCCCAGCCGGAGCGGGGCCACGAGGTTCACCTCGATCTGCTGACGCAGCGCCGCCTCCTCGATGGCACCGGGGAGCTGGTGGAAGGCGACCCCGGCGGCGCAGACCAAGCCGTCGAGCCCACCGAGGCGCTCGCGCGCGCGATCGAGAAGGCCTTCGACCTCCTCGGGGTGCGCGAGGTCCGCGGGCACGACCTCCGCCCGACCGGGCCAGGCCGCCGCCACCTCCTCGAGCCGAGCGCGCCGGCGCCCCACGAGCGCCACCTTCGCGCCCTGCCGCAAGAGAGCCTCGGCTACCGCACGACCGATCCCGCTTCCGCCGCCGGTCACCAGGACCCGACGCATCCCCGGCCGCAGGCTCATCGCGGCCGCGCCTCCCGCGGGTAGTAGGAGACCGGCTCGGGGAGCCGCAGCGAATCCGCGTCGACGTCCACCTCGATCTCGTCCTCCGGGAGGAAGGAGGGCCGGTCCACACAGAGAATGGTCTGCTCCGTCGCGCTCCGGTTTTCCCAGAGGTGCGCGAAGCCCTTCGGCCAATGGAAGACGCTCCCCGGCTCCACCGGCCTGCCCTGCAGGTAGAGCCCCGCGCCGAGCACCATCTCCGATTCGTCCATCACCTCGTGCACGTGCGCCGGGATGTGCCGCCCCGGCGCCACGCGCAGGCGGTAGATCCCCGTGGAGGCGTCCTCGAAGATGCAGTCCACCCGGCCGAAGCCCTTCACCTCCTCGGGGTAGTGCATCTCCTCCGCACGGCGGTGGATCTGCAGCGAGGCGAGCGCGCTGCCCGGCAGCGCCCGCGGCTTGGAGAGGCGCACCACCACGGCGCGCGCACGGGCGCGTGGGACGTCCTCGGTCGGCGGGGCGAGCAGGTAGCGCGCGAGGGCCTCCGCCGCGGTCTCGAGCAGGTAGAAGCGCGACGCCGCGAGGAGGAAGCGCACCTCGCCGGCGAGCCGGGCGTAGTCGATGGACGCCGCGAGCCCACCGCCGCGGGCCGCGGGGCGCGCGTCGAAGTGCAGCGCCAGGTCCACGAGCAACGGCTGCGGATGCGTCCGCTCCGAGGGATAGACCCCCACCACGCAGTCCACGCGCAGCTTGCGCAGCTCGATGCAATCCCAGGTCTTCACAGAAGCGCGCTCCTTCCTCCGTCCACGGCGAGGATCTGCCCGGTCAGATAGGGCGCGTCTTTCGCCAAGAAAACCGCCGCGCGCGCCACGTCCTCCGGGCTCCCCTCGCGCCCCATGGGAATGCGCGCGAGGATCGCCGCGCGCGCCGCCTCGTCCATGCCCTCCGGGAAGGCCACCGTCCCCGGCGAGATGGCGTTGACCCGGATGCGCGGCGCGAGCTCCACCGCCAGCGCGCGGGTGAGCATGATGAGCCCCGCCTTGCTCACCGCATAATGCGCATAGCCCGGCTCCGCACGCTCGCCGCCGATGTCGCCGATGTGCAACACGAGCGGCGAGCGGCCGCGCTCGAGGAGGGGAAGGAGCGCCTGGGTGAGGAAGAAGGGCGCCTCCAGGTTGATCGCCTGCATGCGCCGATAGCGCGCCCGGTCGATCTCACGGAAGGGCACCTGCTCGTAGATCCCCGCGTTGTGCACGAGGACGTCGAGCGCGGGGGTCGCCGCGGCCACCTCCCGGGCGAACCGGTCCACCTCCCCGTCGCGCGCGAGGTCCGCCGTGAAGGCCCACGCTCGGCGGCCCATCGCGCGCGCGGCGGCCACCACCTCTTCCAGCGCGGTCCGCGACGCGTTGGCGTGCAGGAGGAGATCGTAGCCGGCCTCGGCGAAGGCGAGCGCCAGCGCGCGTCCCACGCGGATGCCCGCGCCCGTGATCAAAACTCGACCGGAGGGGGTAGGCATGGACTCCAACTTCCAGCATAACTCCGCCATGACAAGCAAAAAGAGAGTCGTGGTGGTGGGCGCGGGCAACGTCGGCCTCGGCGCGATCGAGGCGGCGCTGCGCGCACCCGATCTGGAACTCGTCGGCGTGGTGCGGCGCGAGGCCCGCCCCGTCCCGGGCCATCCCGAAATTCCCGTGGGCGTCTCCGTGGACGAATTCGGTTCCGTGGACGGCGCCCTCCTCTGCGGTCCCACCCGCTCGGTGGGCGCCCAGGCCGTGCCCCTGCTCGAGCGCGGGATCTGCACGGCAGACAGCTTCGACATCCACGGCGATCCCCTCGTCGAGCATCGAGCCGCCCTCGACCGCGCCGCGCGCGCCGGCAAGGCGGTCGCCGTCCTCGCCGCGGGCTGGGATCCCGGCCTCGACTCGGTGATCCGGATCCTGATGGAGGCGGGGGCGCCGGAGGGAACGAGCCACACCACCTTCGGCCCGGGCATGTCCATGGGCCACACGGTGGCGGCCCGCGCCATCCCCGGCGTGCGCGACGCCGTCTCCATGACGCTGCCCGCGGGCCCCGGCGTCCACCGGCGCGAAGTCTTCGTGGAGCTCGAACCCGGCGCCGACGCCGAGGAGGTGAAGCGCGCCCTGCGCGCCGACCCCTACTTCGCCAAGGACGAGACCGAGGTCGTCATCGTCGAGCGCGCCGCCGACCACGTGAACACGAGCCACGGCGTGCAGCTCGAGCGGGTGGGCCGAAGCGGTGCCGTCGAGGGCCAGCGCTTCGGCTTCACCATGCGCATCGACAACCCCGCGCTCACGGGCCAGATCCTCGTCGCAGCGCTGCGCGCCGCGTTCCGCCAGCCGCCCGGCGCCTACACGATGATCGAGCTCCCTCCGGTGGATCTCCTCCCCGGAGAACGCACCGAGTGGGTGCGCACGCGCGTGTGATCAGCGGAGGGTGGTGAAGTCGACCACGGCGAAGCCGCCCGCCGGCACCTCCACCGTGCGTTCGAGGCTGGCGCTGGACCTGCCGTGCAGGTCCATCCGCACGCGGTGCGTCCCGGCGGGCACCTCGATGCGCGCGATGTGGATCCTCGCCGGCAGCATGGACCAGCTCCGGGTGTCGGGCTTGTCCATCGCCACCAGCGTTCCCTCCACCAGGGCGGCGGCGAGGAAACCGAGCGCGCCGCTTTGTCGGTTGCCCGCCGCCCGCGCCGCCTCCGCCGAGGCCGCGCGGACGATCATCCGGCTGAGCGCCGCGCCCACGATCTTCGGCTTGAGCTTCTCGTACTCCGCCTTCACCTCCGCGGCGACGTCGCTGAGCGGCGCCATCGAGACGCTCTTCTCGCCCACGCGCAGCGTCCCGCCGGTGAAGACGTCGGCGTGCGGCAAGAGTTCCGGGTAGGAGACGACCTTGAACATGCCGTACTCGAGGATCTTCGTATCGCCGCTCACGTAGTGCGCCGCGAGCCCGAGCGCCGCGCCGATCGGGATGCGCGCCGCCTGCTTCGCCGGCACGGTGCCGGTCTTGAGGATCACGAGGATCTCGCCGGTCGCCTCGTCCCCGTGGGAGGCAGGGACGGTCCTTGCCTTCGCGAGCACGCGCTCGATCCGCGGCGTGCGGAAGGGAGAGCGCGCGGCGAGCCGCTGCACCGGCTCGTACAGGGCGGGCACGTCCACCTGCCGGAGGACCTCGTCGTAGTGGCGCAGGGCGGTCTCGGCATCACCGGACTTCTCGAAAACGAAGCCCGCCAGATAGGAGCCGAAGACCCCGTGCGGCTCGTCCGGGAAGTGGTCGGTGAGGTATTTGCGCATCACCTGGAAGCGCCGCGCCTCCACCCGCGCCCCCGCGAGGTCGCCGAGGGCGAGGTAGTTGATCATGTTGAGCGCGTTGATGTGCAGCTTCTCGGTGGGGCTGGTCTTGTACTTGGTCGCGTCGTCGCTGAAGACGTACTTGCCGATCTCTCCCGCCGTGTCGTTGGCGATGTCGAGGAGCTCTAGATCCTTCTCGGCCGCCGTGAAGTCGCGGGCGGAGAGCTGGTAGGCGCCCTTCGCCTGCAGCACGGTGGCCCGTTCGAGGAGCGTGAGGGCGGTCTCGCTCCCGAACTTCGCGGGCAGATCCCGGCTGCTCTCCACGCCGAGCAACTCGTTGAGCTCCAGCTCGGCGCCGGTCGCATCGCCCCGCCGAAGCGCCTCGCGCGCCGCGAGGTTCCGATCGCTGTAGGTGGCGCAGGCGCTCCCGGCGACGAGGAGCGCGAGGAGTGCCCACAGGTGCGGCGCACGCGGCCGTCCTCGCCGCCTGCGCCTTCCTTTGGTCGTCGGTTTCATCGTCGCTCAGCGGACGATGGCCTTGGTGCGCGCGCTGGTGTGCTGGAAGTGGATGATGCTGGTCTCCACCTCGATGAGCTGCAGCGTGAGCGAGTACTGCACGCGGCGCTCGCCGTGGGCGCGCTCGTCCACGGCCTGGACCTTGCCGGTGAGGAAGTACTGGGCGCCCACCTGCTTGCTCAGCCGTGCGATCGTCGCCGGATCGTAGACCGCGTTGGTGTGCTGCAGCCCGACCTCCTGCGCCATCTCCCGCTGCCGTTCGCGGCTGACCACCACCACGTCACCCGACTCCACCATCCGGCTCTCCAGCGTGGAGAGCAGCATGTTGAGCTGGCCCTCGATGTGCTCGGTGGTCTCGTTGAGGATGGGCCAGATCGCCACCACCGGCCGCTTGGGCGCCCGGCGGAACTCCGCCCACGCGCGCGACGAGAGGAGCCGATCGATGTTCTCCTTGAAGAGGTAGTTGAGGTCCTCGCGGTCCAGGCCCGTGCTCATCGCGGCCTGGTCGAGGTCGGGCCGATCGGTTCCGGGCCCGCCGCGCACCGCCTTCGGGCCGGAGCAGGCGCCGAGCAGGGAAGCCAGGAGGATGACGAGAGGCAAGCGGATGCGGATCATTTC
>DATGOH010000008.1:0-4514 GCA_035306165.1 Ferdinandcohnia sp. | reverse complement strand
ATCCCCGCCATCGCCCGTGAGGTCATCCAGACTTTGACCAAGGATGGCGACATCGAGGTCGAGCCTCTCCGCATCGCGGACGCCGAGATGGACATGGCGGCGGTGATGCGCGAGTACCTGGCCGCCGAGGAGAGGGTGAACCAGGCGACCCGGGAGGCGCTGGAGCGGCGTGGCTACGACCATTCGAAGTTCCAGCAGGTCAAGCGGGAGATGGCCGACGTCCGCGGCTTCAAGATGGGCGACGAGGGGATCGAATACGTCATCGACCAGATGATCGAGTTTCTCCTCATTTCGCGGAACGTCGAGGAGGTGTACGCGGAGGATCCCGTCCTGCGGAAGAAGATCTTCGCCATCTTCCGCAAGTACCTGGACGTGGAGGCCGAGATCGACCGCGAGGCCCGCGCCCGGATGAAGAACATCCCGGAAGGGACGGCCGAGTGGGACATCGAGTATCAGCGCAATCTGGAAATGATTAAGCGCGTCCGCGGTCTCATTTAGTCGGCCGCGCGGGCGGGCCTGCGGGCGGCGTCCTCGCTCCTCCCTCGCCTCACGTACCCGTCAGTACGCTCGGCTCGGTCGTCGCTGCGGGTGCCGCCCTCGGCTGCCGCCGGCGCGGCCTCGACCTGGGGGCACATGGCTGCGCGGGCGGGCCTGCGGGCGGCGCGGCCTCGACCAGGGTTTCAGAGCGACGGGCGCTCCTCGAGCATCTTCTCGTCGGCCTCGGCGCGCGCCTGGCAGCCCGCGTCGCGCGTGGCAAAGGGGAGGGCGCGCAGCCGCGCCTCGCTGATGGGGTTGCCGCAGTCCACGCAGACCCCGTAGGTGCCGGCCTCCATCCGGCGCAGCGCGTCGTCGATGAGACCCACCTCGCGCTGCTGGGCCTCGCCGAGTTCCCGGAGGACGTAGGCCGTGGCCGAGGACTGGGCGTCCTCCTCCATCTCCTGCCCGATCTCCTGGTCGTCGATCTCTTCGATCCCCCGCCGCACGCTGCGCGCGCTCTCGACGAGTCGTGCCCGTCGGGCGAGCAGCATCGTGCGCAGCCTCTCCAAGGCATCCGGTTCGAGCGCCATGCCCTGAAGGTGGGGCGCGCCGGGGCGAAGGGGGAGGGGGCGAGGCGAAAAACCGCAGGGAATCTCGCGCGCTCCGTGTTGCCGCCCGGGGTGTCGGCTGCTATGCGTGCGGACGATGAGGGAAATCACGATCATCGGCGGCGGCCTGGCCGGATGCGAGGCCGCCTGGCAGCTCGCCGAACGGGGCCACGAGGTCCGGCTGATCGAGATGAAGCCGATCCGGCGGACGCCCGCCCAGGTTTCCGACAGCCTCGCGGAGCTCGTCTGCTCCAATTCCTTCCGCTCGAAGGATCCGGAGAACGCCATCGGCTTGCTCCACGAGGAGTTGCGGAAGATGGGCTCGCTCATCTTCCGGATGGCGGACGCCCACGAGGTTCCGGCCGGTGGCGCGCTCGCGGTGGACCGCAAGCTCTTCTCCGAGGCCGTCACCCGCGCCATCGAGAACCATCCGAACATCGAGGTGGAGCGCCGGGAGGTGGAGGAGGTCCCTTCCACGGACCATCCGGTGGTGATCGCCACCGGCCCGCTCACCTCCGACGCGCTCGCGCGCGACATCGCCCGGCGCACGGGGTGGGGCGACGAACTCTACTTCTACGACGCCATCGCGCCCATCGTGGCCGCCGAGTCGATCGACATGTCCGTTGCCTTCGCCCAGAGCCGCCACGGCAAGGGCGGAGACGACTACCTCAACCTTCCCCTCGACGAGGCCACCTACCACCGCTTCGTGCAGATGCTGCGCGAGGGGGAGAAGGTGACGCCGCATGCCTTCGAGGATCCGAAGTACTTCGAGGGCTGTCTGCCGATCGAGGTGCTCGCGGAGCGCGGTGACGAGACCCTCGCCCACGGCCCCATGAAGCCGGTCGGCCTCGTCGATCCCCGCACGGGCGAGCGTCCCTATGCGGTGGTGCAGCTGCGGCCGGAGGACGTGGGCAAGACGGCCTACAACATGGTGGGTTTCCAGACGCGGCTCACATGGCCGGAGCAGCGGCGGATCTTCCGCACCCTCCCCGGCCTGGAGAACGCGGAGTTCCTCCGCCTCGGTCAGATCCACCGCAACACCTTCATCGATGGCCCGGCCCTGTTGAATCCGGACTTTTCCCTGAAGGCCGATCCCAACCTCTTCTTCGCCGGGCAGATCACCGGCGTGGAGGGCTACGTGGAGTCCACCGCGGTGGGCCTGCTCGTGGGCCTGGCCATCGACGCCCGCCTGCGGGGGCGCACCTTCGTTCCGCCGCCGGGGGCGACGGCGCTCGGCGCGCTTTGCCGGCACGTCAGCGGGGCGGCCCACCCTCCCGGCTACGACTACCAGCCGAGCAACGTGAACTGGGCGCTCTTCGAGCCGCTCGACGAAAGGGTGCCAAAGAAGGCGCGACGGGCGAGAATGGTGGAAAGGGCGCGCCGGGCGCTCTCGGAGTGGATGGGAACGGCCCCCGCCGTCCTGGAGGCAGCATCGTGAAGACCTTGGCCAAGCTACTCGTCCTGATCGCGGCCGTGGCCGCCTGCAAGCCGGCGCAGCCGCCGCCCTACCAGGGCAAGGGAAGGCTCATCGCGAAGGGCCCCGCGCGGGAGGTCATCGGCGCGCCGGACGGGGGGGCCATCGCCTGGCTGGCGGATCCGGCTCTGGCCAAGGAGCGGGGCGTGAACGCCCCGGACCACATCTACGTCGGCCGGGCCACCTTCTGGTCGGGCGGCGACCCGGTGGTGCTCGGCGAGGGCGTGGCCACGATCACGGGCAGCTTCTTCTTCTCCCCGACCGGTGCGCACGTCGGGGCGCTCACCCAGTGGGCCTTCGACAAGGGGGAGGGAACCCTGGTGGTGGGCGACGTCCGCTCGGGGGCGGTCCGGCGGGTGGCGCCGCGCGTGAACTTCTTCGCCTTCAGCCGAGACGGGAAGTGGCTCGGCTACGTGACCGAAGGCAAGCTCCGCATCGAGCCCGCGCAGGGCGGCGAGCCGAGGGAGGTCGCGCAGGAGATCGCGACCTTCGAGTTCTCGCCGGACGGCCGACGCGTCCTCGCGCGCAAGCGGCTGATCGCCGGCGGACATCTGGTCCTGGCCGAACTCGACGGGACCGAGGCGGCGCGCCCGCTCGCCGCCCGCGTCACCGAGTACCGATGGTCGCCCGATGGCGAGCGCATCGCGTTCACGGCCCGCAGCGAGGAGGGGGGCAGCGATCTCTTCCTCGTGGAGGGCAAGGGCAAGCCGCGGCAGGTGGGCAAGGGCGTCCCCTCCTTTGCCTTCTCGTCCGAGGGTCGGCACCTGGCCTTCATCGGCGATACCTCGCCGCGCAAGCAGTTCGGCGATCTCTTCCTCTTGGCCCAGGGGGCCGAGGCGCCGGAGAAGATCGGGGAGACGGTGACGGAGTTCTCCTTCTCTCCGAACGAGGAGCGCATCGCCTGGTTGGATCGCTACCGGGCGGAGAACCGCGGCGGCATCCTCAAGTGGAAGGCGGTGCGCGGCGAGGAAGCGCACGAGCTGGCGCCCAACGTGCCGAGCTTCGTCTGGTCGCCGGACGGCAAGACGCTGGCTTACGTGCAGCGCGTGCTGCAGCCCGTCTTCAGCATCGATCTCTTCCTCGCCCGCATCGCGGGCCAGGAGGCGAAGGTCTACTCCATCGCCAAGGGCGTCTTCGGCTACTCCTTCTCCCGCGACGGTCAGCGGCTCTTCCTTCGCACCGAGTGCGTGCGCAGCGGGCGGGTTTGCGAACTCTACTCGGTGGAGGTCCAGGATCCCGCGACGACGGTGAAGAAGGTCGCGGGCCGCATCCACACCTACGAGCCGGATCCGATCGACGAGTCGGTACTGATGCTCACCTACGCGCGGGTGGACGGGGACGCTCTCGACCTTGGTACCGCGCCCGCGGACGGTTCGGCCGGCGCCGTCATGCTCGACCGGATGGTGGTGCCCGGGACGAAGATCCTCGGCGGCACCGTTCCGCGGATCGCCTACGCCGTCCTCGAGCGCGACCGCATGGGCGTCTACCTGGCGGACATCCCCGAGTTCGAGACGGCCGTGGTCTCCCCCTGATCCACAGCCGCCGCTTTGCCAAGCCCTACCGAAGGGCGCATCATGCACGGCAGGTGCGCACGCAGGAGAACGAAGAGCGGCTCGGCGCGTTCCTCGTCCATCTGAGGGCGGAGCGTCGCTACGCGCCGCGGACCATCGAGGCCTACGAGCGGGATCTGCGGCAGTTCGTCGCCTACCTGGACGAGGTCGGGGTGGCGCTCTGCGCGGCACAGCCGCTCCATTTGCGCGGCTTTCTCGCGCGCATGCACGGCGAGCTCGCCTCCACCTCGATGGCGCGCAAGCTCGCGGCCATTCGCTCGATGTATCGCTTTTTCCTGCGGCGCGGCTGGGTGGCGGCCAACCCCGGAGCGCTCGTGGCCACGCCCAAGCGGCCCAAATCCCTCCCCAAGGTGGTTCCGATCGACGACCTCTCCGCCCTGTTGG
>DATGOH010000007.1:0-7403 GCA_035306165.1 Ferdinandcohnia sp. | reverse complement strand
GGGCGAGGCGCGCTTCGCGGTCGTGGGGCACTCGGGTTCCGTGCTGCGCTACGGGGAGAACCCGCACCAGGGTGCGGCCTTCTACCGCACGGGCGGGCGGCCCGAGGAGCCCAGCATCGCCTGGGCGGAGGTCCTCGGCGGCAAGGCCCTCTCGTACAACAACCTCCTCGACCTCGAGGCGGCGCTGGCGGCGGTGAAGGAATTCGACGAGTGCGCCGCGGTGATCGTCAAGCACAACAATCCCTGCGGCGTGGCCGTGGGGGCGACGCCGGCGGAGGCCTTCGAGCGCGCCCGTGAGGTGGATCCCGTCTCCGCCTTCGGCGGCATCGTTGCGCTCAACCGCACGGTGGACGCCGAAGCCGCGCGGGCGCTCTCGTCGATCTTCCTCGAGTGCGTGATCGCCCCCGGCTACGACGACGACGCGCGGGAGATCCTCGCGCCGAAGAAGAACCTCAGGCTGCTGGCGGATCCGCTCCTCGGCCGGCCCCGCGCCGAGTGGAAGCGCGGCGGCAAGGAGATCCGCTCGCTGGTCGGCGGCCTGCTCGTGCAGGATCGCGACCTCGGGGAGGTGCGCGCGGAAGATCTGAAGGTGGTGACGCGCCGTCGGCCCACCGAGGAAGAGGTGCGGGCGGCGCTCTTCGCCTGGAAAGTGGTCAAGCACGTCAAGAGCAACGCCATCGTCTTCGGCGCACCGGATCGGGTCCTGGCGATCGGCGCGGGGCAGACGTCGCGGGTGGATGCGGTGAAGCTCGCCGCGAGCAAGGCGCACCTCCCGCTGGCCGGCAGTGCCCTGGCCTCCGATGCCTTCTTCCCCTTCCGCGACGGCCTGGACGCCGCCGCCGATGCGGGAGCGACCGTGGTCATCCAGCCCGGCGGATCGGTGAAGGACGAGGAGGTCATCGCCGCTGCGGACGAGCGCGGGATCGCGATGCTCTTCACGGGAATGCGCCACTTTAGGCACTGAGGTGCAGATGAAGGTCCTGGTGGTCGGCGGCGGTGGCCGCGAACATGCACTCTGCCGAAAGATCGCGGAGAGCCCGAGGCTCTCGCGCCTGTTCTGCGCGCCCGGCAATCCGGGGATCGCGCGCATCGCGACGTGCGTTCCGGTGCGCGCCGACGACGTGGCGGGCATCGTGGCCTTCGCCCGGCAGGAGGGGATCGACCTGGTGGTGGTCGGCCCCGAGCTCCCGCTCGCGCTCGGTCTGGCCGACGCCCTCGAGGCCGAGGGGATCCCTTGTTTCGGTCCGAAGCGGGCGGCGGCGGAGATCGAATCCTCCAAGTCCTTCGCCAAGGGGCTGATGCAGCGCGCGGGCATCCCCACTGCGGCCCACGGCGTCTTCACCGCGCCCGAGGAGGCGCTCGCCTTCGCGGCGCGCTACGACGGTCGGGTGGCGGTCAAGGCCGACGGCCTCGCCGCCGGCAAGGGCGTGATCGTCTGCGGCTCGATGGAGGAGGCGCGCGCCGCCGTCGAGGCGATGCTCGTGCAGGGCGCCTTCGGTGAGGCCGGCGCGAAGGTGGTGATCGAGGAGCGGCTCGAAGGGCCGGAGGCGAGCGTGATCGCCTTGGTCGACGGCAAGAGCGTGGCTCTCTTCGAGCCCGCCCAGGATCACAAGCGCCTTCTCGACGGCGATCGCGGGCCGAACACGGGCGGCATGGGCGCGTACTCGCCCACGCCGGTGGTGGACGCGGCCATGCTCGAGCGCGTGCGCAAGGAGATCCTCGAGCCGGCGGTGGCGCAGCTCGCCGCCGAGGGGCGGGAGTTCCGCGGGGCGCTCTACGCGGGCTTGATGATCACGGCGGACGGTCCCAAGGTGATCGAGTTCAACTGCCGCATGGGTGACCCCGAGACCCAGCCGCTGACGGTCCGCCTGCGCACCGATCTCCTCGAGGCGATGGACCGCGCGGCCCGCGGACGGCTCGAGGGCCTCTCGCTCGAATTCGATCCGCGCGCGGCGCTCACGGTGGTCCTGGCCGCGCGGGGATACCCGGGCGAGGTGGAGAAGGGCCACGCGATCCATGGTCTGGAGGATGCGGAGGCCGAGGCGGTGGTCTTCCACGCCGGCACCGCGCAAAAGGACGGCGCCATCGTCACTGCGGGTGGGCGCGTGCTCGGCGTGACGGCGCTCGGCGCGACGCTGGCCGAGGCGCGCGACCGCGCCTATCGCGCTTGCGAGGCGATCCGTTTCGAAGGCATGCAGTTCCGAAAGGACATCGGACGGAGCGTTCCGTCCGGGGAGCAGGCATGAGCGAGGCACCGAAGGTCCTGATTCTGATGGGCTCGGACTCCGACTGGGCCGAGATGTCGGGGGCGCGCGACGCCCTCGCCGAGCTGGGGATCCCCTGCGAGGTCCGGGTCTCCTCCGCGCACCGCACGCCGGAGCGCACCCACCGGCTCGTCCGCGAGGCGGAAAAGAAGGGCGTCCGGGTGGTGATCTGCGGCGCGGGCGCGGCGGCACACCTGGCCGGGGTGGTGGCTTCGATCACCACGTTGCCCGTCATCGGCGTGCCGCTCGCCGGAGGCTCGCCGCTTTCCGGCATGGACGCTCTGCTTTCGACGGCGCAGATGCCGGGCGGCGTGCCCGTGGCCACCGTGGCGATCGGCAAGGCCGGGGCGAAGAACGCCGGCTACCTCGCCGCGCGGATCCTCGCCCTGTCCGACGAGAACCTCGCGCGCCGGCTCCGGGATTTCGTGGCCGAGATGGCGCGCGCCGTGGAGGAGAAGGATCGCCGCCTCCAGGAGGCCATCTAGCTGCGCTGGACGCTCCATCGCTACGTGCTGAAAGAGGTGCTCGTCCCCTTCGTGGCCGGGCTCCTCTTTCTCACGCAGATGTTCTTCGTCGCGCGGCTGCTCGCCGAGGCGGAGGCCATCTTCGGCGCGCAGATCCGGCTGCTCGACGTGGGGAGAATGCTGCTCTTCGTCCTCCCCTCGATGCTGGCCTACGGCCTGCCGGTGGGATTTCTCCTCGGCTTGCTCGTCGGTCTGGGCCGCATGGGCGACGACCACGAGCTGGTGGCGCTCTCGGCCACGGGGAGCGGGCCGCACAGCCTCTTGCCCATGCCGCTCCTCCTCGGCGTATTGGGCACGATCGCTCTGGGGACGATCACCTGCTGGCTCGAACCGCTCGGGCTGCAGCAGACGCGGCTGGTGATGCGCGACATCATCACCCGCAACCTCGCGGGCGAGATCAAGCCGGGCGTTTTCTACCAGGACCTGTCCGACCTCACCATCTACGCCACCGAGATCGAGCCGGACGGGCGGTTGCGCGGCGTGCTCGTGGAGGACGCGCGCGAGGAGGGCAACCCCATCCTCGTGCTCGCGCGCAAGGGGCGGCTGCGCGCGGAGGGCAAGGAGGCGGCGCTCTCGTTGCACCTCGAGGAGGGTGAGCTGCATCGCAGCGAGCCGGGCGGGAGCGCCTACGTCCTGGCCACCTTCGAATCGGCGGACGTGGCGGTGATGGTCAACCGCGAGATCTCGCGGAAGAATCGCTTCCGCCGCCGCTTCGACACCCTCACGCCCTGGCAGGTGCTCGATCGCTACCGCTGGGAGAAGGAGGTGCGCGGCCGCGTGCGCCACGAGTACCTGGTGGAGGCCCACCGCCGCTTCGCCCATCCCTTCGTGATGATCGCGCTCGCCTTGGTCGGCGTGGGCGCGGCGGGGGGTGCCAGCGGCAAGCGCAAGACCGGCAAGGCGGTGGCGTTGCTCTGGACGCTCTTTTCGGTGGTGGGCTACTTCGTGGTGCAGAAGATCTTCGCCACCTTCGGCAACCGCGGCGCCATCCCCGCCTGGCTCGCGGCGTGGGCGCCGGTGATCGTGGTGGCCCTGGTCGGGGCGGCGCTGATCCTCTTCCGCCGCGCGCGGGGGGTGCGGGCATGATCCTCGATCGCTACCTCGCGCGCACCTATGCGCGCATCGCCCTCTCCACCTTCCTGGCCATCGTGGCCGTCGTTCTGGTGATCGACTTCGCCGACCGCGCCTACTCGTTCCGGGGCGAGGGGTGGTTCCAGAACATGCTCCGCCTCTACGCCAACTTGGCGATCGACCTCGGCTACCAGGCGGCGCCCTCCGCCTTCCTCGTGGCGGCGGGGATCACGGTCAGCTCGCTGCGGGCCCAGGGCGAGTACGTGGCCTTTCTCGCGTTGGGCAATCGACCGGGACGGCTCATCGCCGTCCTGCTCGGCACGGTCTCCGTCTTCTGCCTCGGCCTGCTCGTTTTGCACGAGACGGTGGCGGCGGACGCGGCGCGCCGGGCGGAGGAGATCAAGATCCGGGACTTCCGCCGCCCGCAGAACATCGGCGCCTACTTCCAGCAGTCGCAGTGGTTCCGCAGCGGAAAGTGGGTCTACAACTTGCGCGAGCGCGAGGGCGCCGGCTTTCGCAACGTCACCCTCTACGAGCTGGGCGACGACTTCTCGCTGGTCCGCCGCATCGACGCCGAGGCCATGCTCCCGAAGAGCGACGGATGGCGCTTCGAGCACGCGCGGGTGGCCTCGTTCCGCGCCGGCGAGCTGCAGGGGATCGAGGAGGGCGAGGCGCTCGAGCTCGAGCTGCCGGAGCGCCCCGAAGATTTCCAGCTCCGCACGGGCCGGCCGCGGCACCTGCCGCTGCGCGAATTGCTCGCCCAGATTCGGCTGCGGCAGCGCCTCGGTCTCGAGGACGTGGGCTATCGCCAGGAGCTCTTCCGCCGCGTGGCCTTTCCCTTTTCGGCGGTGCCGGCCTCGCTGGTGGCGATCCGGCTCGCGATGCGCCGCAACCGACGCGGCCATCTCGCCACTTCCCTCGGCGAGGGCATCCTCCTGTCGCTCTTGCTCTGGACGCTCTTCACCATCTTCCAGGCCTTCGGCCTCTCGGGTGCCATCTCGCCGGCGGTCTCCGGGCTGGCGCCCCTGGCCGTCTTTTTCGTGCTGGGCCTGGGGCTGGGCGTCTTCCAGGATCTCAGCTTCCGTCGGCGGGTCGAGGCGCCGTCGAGCGCGTCATGACGACGGCGAGCGCCATGGCAAAACCCAGGGCGTACATCGTCTCGCTGGCGTAGAAGACGTCGTGGGCCAAGGCGTTCACGCCCAGCGCGCCGAGGGCGGCCAGGCCGCCGGCGCAGGCGGCGCGCCCCAAGGCGTCGGCGCCGCGCGCGCGGCGGACGAAGGCGAGGCCGAGCCAGAGCCAGAGGAGCACCGCAGCGGCCAGGTAGACGACGCCGCCCTCCACCCAGGCGGTGAAGAAGGTATTGTGGCACCAGGCGCGGAAGCGCGGCTGGGTGCGCGGCGAGATGCGATCGAAGTAGGGCTGGCCGACGGTGGGCATGTTGCCGTAGCCGATGCCGACCCCGGCATGGTCGCGGGCGACCGCGGCGCAGGTCTGCCAGATGCCCACGCGGTCCTGGTTGCGTTGGCCGCTCAGCGTGCTCAGCACCCGGTTGCGAAATCCGGGCTGCACGGCGAGGAGGAGGGCGCCCACCACGGCGAGGACCGCGCCCGCACGCCACAGGCGGCGCCATCCGCCGAAAGCGGCGAGGATCAGGGCGGCGAGGGCGAGGCCGAACCAGGCGGTGCGGGTGAAGGTGAGGAAGACGGCCGCCGCCACGAGCGCCGCCGCCGCAAAGGCGAGGGCGCGTCGCCGGCGCTCGAGCCCGCCGTAGATCGCCACGCCCGCCAGCACGCAAAGGGGCGTCGTCAGGTTGTGCGCGAGGCGGATGTACCAGGTGAAGAAGCCGGTCGCCGCGAAGCGCTCGCGGTAGAGCGGGACGGAGGGGCGGATGGGCTCGGCCCGCATCCCCAGCGCGTGCAGCAGGTCCACGCCCCAGAAGAACTGCGCCCAGGCGAGAAGGGAGGGGAGGAGGGCGAAGCCCGCCCAGACGGCGAGCAGGCGCAATGCCTCGCGCCGCATGGTGGCGGGCCGCAGGCCGAGCACCGAGGCGATGACGATCGGCGCGAGGAAGGTGCGGTACAGCCGGAGGCCGATCGGCGCGTCCCAGGGCCAGAAGAGCACCGCGCCGAGGAGGGCGAGGAAGGGGAGGTCGAGCTCGCTGCGATACCAGACGCGCCGTCCCGCGAGCGCCAGGCCGAGCAGGCAGAGCGCGGCGACGACCAGGCCGAGCTGCATTCCCGCGATCGAGAGCGGCAGGAAGGCCGCGTGGACGTAGAGCCCGCCGCGGGCGATCGTCTCGAGCCAGCGCGCCGCGCGATCGCGGGCCGACGCGGCCTCCAGGGCGAGAGGGGTGGACATGGCGCCCGACTACCACGGAACGCGGGGCGCGGGCCACGGCCGCGACGCAAAGCGCATGGCGAGAGGCATTGCTTCGCCTGGGCGCTCCTTCTACAAAGAAGCGATGTGGCACGTGCAGCCGGGATGGCGCGTCATCGACCTGACCCGTGAGCTCGGGTTCGGGCTGGTCTTCGTCCTGCTGCTCGGCCTGTATGCGCTCGGCGCCGGGATGCTCGCGCCCGGCGCATGGGCGCTGCTCCTCGCGGCGGTGCTGGGGATGATCGCCGTTGGGCAGGTGCGGCCCTCGCCGCTCCTACCCCCGCTGCTCCTGCTCGGCGTGGCCCTTCCCCCGGCCCTCTGGAGCGGGGAGGAACTCGGCTTCCTCTGGGTGCTGCTCGGCACGCTCCTGTGCATGGCGGCGCTCGCCGGCCAGGCGCGCGGGCCCTTTTTGACCTTCTGGCTCGGCCGGTTGCTCGTGGGCGGCGTGGCCCTCCGCTTCTTCTTCGGCCTCCTCTTCCGCCTGCCGGAGACGCCCGCGCTCCGCTTCGCGCTGGCGGTGGCCATTTCCCTGCTCGCCGGCAGCTTCCTGGTCCGCGGCGGGTGGATGCTCCTGCTCCTCCTTCCCTTCCTGGCGGCGGGCGCCGCGGTCTTCGACCGCCTCGACTGGGCGCTGGTCGCCTTCGGCGTGATCGTCGCGTCGATCGTGGGCCGGCGCTTCGGCCATGGGCTCCTGCTCGTGGTGGCGATCGGCCTGCTCGGGCTGCGCGCGCCTTCGGACGTGACCTTCGTCATCACCTCCGCCACCGACGCGCTGCTCACCTCGGGACCGGCCATCCTCCTCGCCGCGCTCTGGCTCGGTTGCGAGGCGCTGGCCGCCCTGCGGCGGAGCTGGAAGGACGAGCCGAAGGAGATCGTCCTCGGCAGCGCCGCGGTCCTCGGCATGTGGGCGGCGACGCTGTGGGTGACCGATCGGGCGTCCGACGTGTCCAGCCTCTTTCTCGCCGCCTTCGCCGTCGGCCTCGGCCTTGCCGCGGGGCGGCGCGACGGGGAGGAATCCGAGGCCATCCTCGTCGGCGCGTCGGGGCGCCACACCGCGGCGATCGCCGCGCTCGCCACCGCGGGCGCCGGGCTCGGCGCGATCGCCATGGCGGGGGAGGGGCCGTCCACGGCGGCGCTCTCGGCGGGCCACTTCCTCCTCCTTCTCGCC
>DATGOH010000006.1:0-2134 GCA_035306165.1 Ferdinandcohnia sp. | reverse complement strand
GGACAAGAAGCGCCTCCTCCTTCCCATGGAGGAGCGGGCGCGGGTGGCGGTGATCGAGGAGCCGCAAGCGGTGACCGTGGCCACCTTCGACGAGTCGGTCCGCCTCACCCGCCTCTCCGCCCTGCACGGCACCGACGGCCTGGCCTGGGGCAAGGCGAGCTACCGCGAGATCCGCGAGGAATTGCTCTCGCTTCTCTCTTCGTGAGCCTCCCACCAGGCCCGCACCTCGTCGAGGCGCCCGAGGCGCGCCACGTCCGGCAGCGTGCGCAGAAAGATCCGTCCGTACCCCCGGGTGACGATCCGCCGGTCGAGGACGGCGACGATGCCGCGGTCCGAGCGGCTGCGGACGAGTCGACCGAAGCCCTGCCGCAGCGCGATGGCGGCCTGGGGTAGCTGGTAGGCCGAGAAGGGGTCGATCCCACGCCGGCGGAGCGCCTCGATCCGAGCGGCGACGAGCGGATGCCCCGGCGAGGCGAAGGGGAGCCGGTCGATGACGACGAGCGAGAGCGCCGGACCGGGGACGTCCACGCCCTCCCAGAAGGAAGACGTGGCGAAGAGCACGCTCGGTTCCTCGACGAAGAGGGAGAGCAGGCGCGCCTTGGGAAGCTGGCCCTGCAGAAGGACCCGGTACGGCAGGCGCGGGGCCAGAAGCTCGTAGGCCCGATTCATGTTGCGGACGCTGGTGAAGAGCGCGAAGGCGCGCCCACCCGTCACCTCGACGAGGCGCTCGATCTCGGCGGCGGCGTGGTCGACGAAGGCGGGGTCCTGGGGATCGGGCAGGTGCCGCGGGAGGTAGAGCGCACACTGGCGGCGATAGTCGAAGGGGCTCTCCACCCGGAGCCGCACGAGCCTCTCCCCTCGCCCGAGCCCCAGACGCCGCGTCGCGTGGTCGAAGCTGCCGTCCACCGTGAGCGTGGCGCTGGTGAGGATCGCAGCGGGGAGCTGGCTCCACACTCGGCGGGCGAGTTCGCCGTCCACCTCGATCGGCGCCGCCTGGAGAAAGAGCCCCCGGCCCCGGCGCTCGAGAAAGTGCACGTGCGTCTGCCCCTCCTCGACGGAGGTGAGCAGCCGCAGCTCCGCGCCGATCGTCTGGCAGCGGCGCGCGATCGCCTGGAGCTCGGGAGAAGGCTCCCCCGAGGCCGCCTCCCCCAGTTCCTCCAGGGCGGAAAGCAGCTCGTCGCGCTCGCGCGCAATGGCCTCGGCCGCCTCCCGGCCGAGCCGCACCACCCCCTCGCCCTGGCGAACGGAAAAGAGCAGCCCCGTCTTCTCTTCCAAAGCGGAAAAGAGGCCGGCCGCGCGCTGCTCCACCGCGGAAACGAGGGGCTCGAAAAGCGGCCGGGCCTCCTCGTCGAGGGCCCGGCGAGCGTCGCCGGCCAGCTCCTGCATGCGATAGGTGGAAACCTGCAGGCCGAAGTGCGCGGTGGCCACGTCCTCCAGCGCATGCGCCTCGTCGAAGACCACCGCGTCGGCGCGGGGGATCACCTCCACGCCCGGCTCGCCCTCCCTCGTACGCCGGGCGGCGTCGGCGAAGAAGAGGTGGTGGTTGACGACCACGATGCGCGCCTCCTGAGCCCGGCGACGCATCTCGGTGACGAAGCACGATTCCCAGTGGGGGCAGCGCTGTCCGAGGCATTGCTCCGCGGTGGCGCTGATCTCCCGCCAGGTGGAGAAGGTCTCCGGGAGGTCGAGTTCGGCGCGATCCCCCGTCTCCGTCGAATCGGCCCATTCCCGGAGCGCCGGCCAGGCCGCCGCCTCCTCGCGGCTCGGGAATCGCGGCTCGGCCGAAAAGCGCTCGTAGCGCAGGCGGCAGAGGTAGTTCCCCCGCCCCTTCATGTACGCGGCGGGAATCTCCACTCCCAGCGCTCGGGAGAGGAGCGGGATGTCCTTGAAGAAGATCTGGTCTTGAAGGGTCTTGGTGGCCGTCGAGACCACCACCTTCTTGCCCGAGAGGAGGGCGGGGACGAGGTAGGCCAGGGTCTTGCCGGTTCCGGTCCCCGCCTCGACCATGGCGTAGGTCTCGTCGCGGAGCGCGGCGAGGACGACGCGCGCCATCTCGATCTGCTGGGGGCGCTCCTCGTAGCCGGGCTGGACGCGGGCGAGCCGTCCCCCGGCACCGAGGATGGGAAGGAGCGGA
>DATGOH010000005.1:0-4021 GCA_035306165.1 Ferdinandcohnia sp. | reverse complement strand
AGCATTGCGCCCAGGGGAGGACGGCCGACGAGATTGAAGCCGTCGGAAAAGACCTCCGTCGCATCCTCGGCGCGCAGGTCGCCGCCGCCGTTTCCCGCGAGGACGTTGGCGGCGATGGAGAGGTAGTGGCCCGCGGCGTGGATGCCGGCGCCGCGGGCTGCCTCGTTCTGTGTGACGGTGACGAAGCGGATCTCGCCCAGGCCATGGGAGAAGAAGATCGCGCCGCCGCGCGCGACGGCGATCCCACCGCCCCGACCCGCGCTGCACTCCCGCAGCCAGACGCCCGCATCGAGCTCGAGGCGACCGGTGACGTAGAGGCAGCCGTCCAGGTCGGGATCGTGGCCCTGCGCCAGGCCGAGCCGCGCCAGCGTGAGGTGTCCGCCGACCAGCAGGAGCCGCCCGGTTCCCGAACCGAGGATCCACACCTTCGGCGTGGCGACCCCGGTCGGCGACGCCTCGGGGTGATGCACGTCGACCGGGGGGCCGAGGATCCGGAGCGGCTGGTCGGAACGGAAGGTGAGGGGCGAGCGGAGGTGCACCCGGCGCACCGAGGGGAGGAAGTGGATTTCGCGCGGATGGGGGATCGCATCGGCCTGCGCGAGGAGGTCGCGCAGGCTTCCGGGGCCGGCGTCCATCTCGGTGGTGTCGAGCACCTTCATTTCGAAGCCGAGCCGCAGGTCGAGCGTGCGCCGACCGTCTTCGATGCGGAGCGTGTAGCCGAAGCGCGGCTCGACGGAGGGGACGTGACCCCTGTTGACCACGACGAACGTGGCCGTGTCGTCGAACAGCTCGAGCGTGCGCTTCGGGCGCTGGACTTCGAAGGCGGGATGGATGTCGACGACGTGCAGGTGGAGCGGCGCGTCGAAGTCGGGGTCGCGCTCGACGTGGAGGACGATCTCTCCGGTACCTCTCCAGGGCACCGGTCGTTCCTCGGTGTGGATGCGGTAGGGGAGCCGCTCGTAACGGATCGTCACCTCGGTGAGCTCGTCCGGCTCGATCTGGATCTGCGCCGAGACCTGGGGCGATGCGGCTCGTCACCGCATGCCAGCACGACGACGATCAGGGCGGCGAGACATCCCGCGCGAAACACCTCTCCCTCCTCGGAGGCGCTTCCCCTCGCAAACTCGTCTCGAATCATGTCACATGTCGGCCGTCTCGATCATGGAGGGTGCGCCTTCCGCCACGCCCTGGCGCACGAGGCGGAGAAAGTCGTCCTTCGAACGCGGCGCCCCCTTCCCCTTGGGATGGCGGATGAGCAGCCGCACCAGGCCCGCCTCGGTGCGCGCGAAGCGCAGGGATTTGCGGGGGATCCGGTCGAGGTCGACGCCGAGCGCCTCGGCGAGGGCGCGCACGCGGGGCAAGGGCTCGGGGTCGGCCCGTTTCCAATAGGGCCGAAGCTCCCGCAGGAAGATGTTCGCCGTCACCGGTCCCACCCGGTAGAACGCCCGGACCCGGGCCTCGAGGTCCTCGGGGCTCGACGCCTCGTCGTGCATCCGCTGCAGACTTCCTCCGTATCGCTCGAGGAGGCGTTCGCTGTTTCGCAAGAGCTGTCTCGATTTGCTTTCGTCGTAGCGGACGTAGCCACCTTCCCGCATCACGGGATGGACGAGGTAGTCCCAGCCGGCCGCCAGCAGGGCGCGCGGGCTGACCAGGCCGTG
The DNA here is from genome assembly GCA_035306165.1 of Ferdinandcohnia sp. Lineage (GTDB taxonomy): Bacteria > Myxococcota > Myxococcia > Myxococcales > Vulgatibacteraceae > ZC4RG40. Next base: position 2,363 of record DATGOH010000005.1, on the reverse strand, counting down.
CCGCACGAAGGCCTGGTAGGTCCGCAGGGCCAAGGGCTCGCTGATGCGGGCGCCGAAGAGCTGGCTGGCGAGGAACCAGCGAAAGAGCGCCGGATCGCCGCCGTCCTTCAGATCGATGCCGAGCTCCTCGCTGTACAGGCGGCTCTTCGCCAGCAGCCGACCGAGCTCTTTGTCCATGTGAAAAAACTTTGCATCAGGGGAGCAGGTCGCGAAGGTGAGCGCCCAGCGCCTCGGAGATGCGGGCGAGGCTGCGGATGGGCACGTCCCACGCGCCGGATTCGGCCGCCTGCATGCGCGCGGCCTCGATGCCCGCCGCCCGCGCGACCTCCTCGAGCGACAAGCCGCGCCGCATCCTCTCGGTCCGCAGGCGCGTACCCAGCGCCTTCAGGTACGGGTCGGGGCGCGGTGCTTCGCCCACCCGGACGGGTGCCGTCCCCTCGGCACCCACCCCGTACCGCGCGAGCAATTCCTCGATCTCCTCCCCCGGGACGGAGCGGAGGGCGTCCACCAACCGTTCGCGCGCGCCGTCCTCGGGGAAGCTGACCAGATCGAGCAGCGCCACGCCCAGCCGGTCTGCCAGCGCCTGCAGGGTGGTGATGGTCGGCCGGGTCAGTCCCCGCTCGAGATCGGAGAGGTGGCCCTTGGAACCGAGCTCGCTCTCGTAGGCGAGCTTCTCCAGCGAGAGGCCGGCTTGCTGGCGGAGTTCGCGGATGCGCCGTCCGATGCGGAGGGCGAGGGGATCGGGGGTCTGCCGGCGCGGCATGGCTTGACCCTACGCAGGCAGCCGCCGACAATCGTTCGGCAGGACGAACCCTGGAGGGGAGGACGGTGGATAAGTCGACGAGGGAGGGGATCCTCTTGCGGATCGCCGAAGCGGCATGGCGGATGCGTAGGGCGCAGGAGTGGCTACTGCGGTGCGAGAGCTCCGAGGAGGCGCTGGCGGCGGCGCGCGAGGAGGCGCGGGCGCTCCGCACGCTGGACGAAGCGCTGCTCGAGCTCCCGCACCTCGATCCGGTCGCGCGATCGAAGATCGCCCGCTGAGGCGGGCGCTCCCTCAAGGTTCGAGGCGCGGGGGGAGGCCGAAACGGGGGAAGAGCCGATCGGTGTCGAGGAAGAAGGTCAGGCGCTCGATGCGATCGCGGCCCTCGACGGTGACGAGCGCCCACGGCAGGAGCGCTCCCGACTCCGGATCGGGCTTGTACTGACCGAAGGCCGGACCGCCGCACGCCCGGGTGGGCAGAAGCCGCGAGCCGCGGCAGGCCGCGCCGCGTCCCAGCATCCAACCCGTGATGTGCGCGGGCCCCGAGAGCCAGAGGGAGAAGGGAGGCATCGACATGGCGGCGTCCTCCCGGAGGAGGGTCGTGAGCGCCTCCATGTCGTAGCGCTCGAAGGCGTCGACGAAGCGCTCGACGAGCGCCTCTTGGCGTGTGTCGAGATCGGCCGGCGCAGGGGTCGGCGCGCGCGTGGCCAGCGTCGCCCGGGCGCGCTGGAGGGCGCTGTTGACGGCCGCCACGGAGGTCTCCAGCGTCTCGGCCGCCTCTGCAGCGGAGAGGCCCACCACCTCGGTGAGCAGGAGGGCCGCGCGCTGGCGCGGGGCCAGGTGCTGCAGCGCCGCCACGTAGGCCAAGCGGATGCGCTCGCGGGCCTCCATCCGCTCCTCCGGGCTCGCCTCCGCGGGGACGACGAGGTCGTCCGGCACGGGCTCCAGCCAGCGCTCCGCCGGGAGCGTGTCGAGGGGGGCGTCGAGATCCCCGGCGGGGCGGAGGTCCATTGCGAGCACCCGGCGCGAGCGCTCGTCGAGTGCGTCCAGGCAGACGCGCGTGGCGATGCGGTGCAGCCAGGTGCCCAGCGAGGAGCGCCCCTCGAAGCTGTCGCGGCTCCGGTGGGCCCGAAGGAGGGTTTCCTGCACGGCGTCCTCGGCTTCCGCCAAGGCACCGAGCATCCGGTAGCAGTGGGCCAAGAGGCGGGGCCGCTCACGTTGCAGGGCGCCGTCGAAGTCCGAGCCGTCCGGTGGGGGAAGGGCGGTCGTTCGAGCCATGGCGGGAGTCTGACAGATCCGCCGCCACGGGGAAATGGCGATCCCGGGGGGCCCGCGTTCGCGAAGGGTGCCGCCGGCTGTTTGCTTCCGAACCACGAAGTGCCGTATTTTCTCAAAATTGTAAAAGGAGGTTCCCCCATGGTCACGAGCGGCACACGGTGGTTGGCATGGATCGGCGCGTGCCTGCTGGCGCTCGCGGGGGTTGCCTGCGGCGATCGGGCAACGGGGGGGGATGCGGACGGTGGGCGTCCGGGCGGCGCCGGCGGGAGCGGAGCCGGCGGCGGCGTCGGGAGCGCAGGCACGGGTGGCGATTCGGGCTGCGTTT
>DATGOH010000004.1:0-8981 GCA_035306165.1 Ferdinandcohnia sp. | reverse complement strand
CTCGAGCAGTGCCGCCGCGGGGTCGCCGCGGAAGTCGGACCCCAGCTTGTCGATCTCGTCGAGCATCATCACCGGGTTGATGGTGCCGGCTTTCTTCATCGACTGGATGATCCGGCCCGGCAGCGCGCCCACGTAGGTACGGCGGTGGCCGCGGATCTCGGCCTCGTCGCGCACGCCGCCGAGCGAGAGCCGCACGAACTTGCGGCCCACCGCGCGGGCGATGGACTGGCCGAGCGAGGTCTTGCCCACGCCCGGCGGGCCCACCAGGCAGAGGATCGGGCCGCGCATGTCGTTCTTCAGCTTGCGGACGGCCAGATACTCGAGGATCCGCTTCTTGACCTTCTCGATGTCGTAGTGGTCGGCGTCGAGGACCTGGCGCGCGTTCTCGATGTCGAGGTTGTCCTCGGTGGCCGTCTGCCAGGGCAGGTCGGCGAGCCACTCGAGGTAGGTCCTCGCCACCGTGTACTCGGAGCTCGCGGTCGGGATCGAGCGGAGCCGGTTGAGCTCCTTGGTGGCGACCTTCTCCACGTCGGGCGGCAGGCCCGCCTTGTGCAGGCGCTCCTGCAGCTCGTCGAGGTCCTCTTCCTCGTCCTCGCCCAGCTCGCCGAGCTCCTCCTTGATCGCCTTGAGCTGCTGGCGGAGGTAGTACTCGCGCTGGGTCTTGGACATCTCGCCCTTGACCTGGCTGTCGATCTTGCTCGAGAGCTTGAGAATCTCGCGCTTGCGGTTGAGCAGCTCGAGCACGAGCTTCATGCGGTCGCGCAGCTCGATGGTCTCGAGTACGCGCTGCTTCTCCTCGAGCGAGACGTCGATGTTCGCCGCGATGAGGTCGGCCAGGTGGCCGGGGTGGGTGATGGACTCCACCAGCTCCGTGGCCGCGGCCGGCAGCTCCGGCATCTGTTCTATCACCTCGCGGGCGAGCTTCTTGAGGTTGATCGCCAGGGCCTCGATCTCGACGTCGTCGGTGGGCCGCTCCTCGGTGACGATCTCGACCCGCGCCTTCAGGTAGGGCGTGTCCTGGACGATCTCGACCACGCGGAAGCGGGTGATGCCCTGCACCACGAGGGAGTAGTTGTCCTCTCCCATCTTGAGGAGCTTCACGATGCGGGCAACCGTCCCCACCTCGTGCAGCCCCTCCGCATCGGGATCCTCGTCCTCGGCGCGCCTCTGGGTGACGACGCCGATGAGCTGCTCGTCGCGCACGGCGTCCTTGATGAGCGCGATCGTCTTCTGGCGCCCCACGGCGAGGGGAAGGACCCCGCCCGGGAAGAAGACGGAGTTGCGGAGCGGCAGGATGGGAAGGACCTGCGGGATCTCCGCTGCCTTGTGCGCCCCCTCCGGGGCCGGGCTCTTCTTCACTTCGTCGGACATTCTCGTTCGTGCCTCACTCTTCGGGCCTTCTCCGAAAACCACGAAGCGGTCGCCATTCTTTCCAGCCCTTGCTGTCGGAGGTCGAAGACGGCCGGCTCCTTGGCGGCTCCCGAATCGTGCCCTAACATGACCATGAATCGAGGCTTGGCAACCATCTTGGGGGATGCGCCCATGGTCGCATCCTCCGCCCCCGCACGGAAAATTTCGCCCGCGATACGCGTTGACGGATCCATAATGGGCGAAACGCCGAAAGTGTGCCGCCGCGCGGGTTGGGCGCGGTCCTACTGCCTTTTCGAGGCGCGGAGACGACGATGATGAGGGTCGAGGCTGCGAACGAGTATCGCCCCGCAATCCCCTTCCCCATCCCCGCCAACGTGGTCGAGATGGTGAAGGAGCAGGTCGCCACGCGGCCCGAGGCCACGGCGACCCAGTACAAGGCGGGCGGCCAATGGCGCTCCCACACCTGGAAGGAGCTCTGGGAGGAGATCCGCGCGGTGGGAGCGGCTCTATTGGCCGAGGGGGTCGAGGTGGGGGACCGCGTCGCCATCCTGAGCGCCACCCGCGTCGAACACGCCATCGCCGACCTCGGCATCCTCGCCGCTCGCGGGAGCACCGTACCCCTGTACCAGTCGCATACCCCGGACGAAGTGCGGTTCACGTTGGAGGATTCCGGTAGCGTCGTCGTCTTCGCGGAGAACGAGGACCAGCTCGCGAAGCTGCGCCAGGTGCGGGCGCGGCTGCCCAAGGTGCGGCGCGTCGTGCTCTTCGATGGGGCGCCGGGCGCCGAGGACGGCGACTGGGTGGTCGCCTTCGCCGAGTTCACGCGGCGCGGCCGGGAGGCCCTGGACCGGGATGCCTCCGCGCTGGAGGAGCGGATCGCGGGGATCGAGGCGGAGGACACCGCCTGCATCCTCTACACCTCCGGTACCACGGGGGTTCCGAAGGGGGTCGTGCTCACCCACCGCAACTGGTGCTACGAGGCCGCGTCCGTGGCCCGGGTGGGCCTGTTCGAGGAGGGCGAGTCCATCCTCCTCTTCCTCTCCCTCGCCCACTCCTTCGCGAAGGTCTGCGTCGCCGCCTGGCTGCATCTGGGCGCGGTGATGGCCTTCGCCGAGTCGCCGGAGAAGGTGGTCGACAACTGTGCCGAGATCCGGCCCAACATCCTGCCGGCGGCCCCGCGCGTCTTCGAAAAGGTCTACACCGCCGTGGTCGGCAACGGCACCTCCGCGCCGGGTCTGAAGGGCGTGCTCTTCCGGTGGGCGATGGGCCTGTTCGAGCAGTACGTGAAGGCGCGCAAGGAAGGCCGGCCCTTCGGCGGTCTGCAGTGGACGCTGGCCAAGAAGCTGGTCTTCGCCAAGGTGGCGCGGGTGCTCAAGGAGGAGCGCCTGGGCGGTCGGCTGCGGCTCTTCGTCTCCGGCAGCGCCCCGCTCGCGCCGGCCATCGCCTACTTCTTCGAACTCTTGGGCCTGACCATCCTCGAAGGCTACGGCCTGACCGAGACCTCGGCGGCGACCTGCGTCAATCCGCCGACCCGCAACAAGATCGGCACCGTCGGCCCGCCGGTGCCCGGCACGGAGCTGCGCATCGCGGACGACGGCGAGGTGCTCGTGCGCGGCGGCGGCGTGATGAAGGGCTACTACAACCGCCCCGATGAGACCGCCGCCGTGCTCAGCCCCGACGGCTGGCTCGCCACCGGCGACATCGGCGAGATCGACGAGGACGGCTACCTGCGGATCACCGACCGCAAGAAGGACATCATCGTCACCGCGGGCGGAAAGAACGTCGCGCCCCAGAAGATCGAGAGCCTGCTCAAGACCAACCCGCTCATCAGCCAGGTGGTCGTCTACGGGGACAAGCGCAAGTACCTGACCGCACTCATCACGGTGGAGGCTGCCAACGGGCGCAAGTTCCTCGAGCAGCGGGGCATCCAGGTTTCGAGCTACGAGGAGATGACGCGGCACCCCGCCATCCGCGAGGCCATCCAGCGGACCGTGGACAAGGTCAACGCCGATCTCCCGCGCTTCGAGACCATCAAGAAGTTCGCCATCCCGCCGAGCGATTTCTCCTTGGAGCAGGGCGAGATCACGCCCACGCTGAAGGTCAAGCGCAAGCTCGCCGCCGAGAAGTACAAGGACCTTCTCGACGCCATGTACGACGAAAAGTTCGACTGACCGCGGGGGCCGGCCCCTCGGCGGGGCGAGAGCCACGCCGCGATCAGCGGTGGTCGGAGGGGTGGACGCCGCCGCCGGGAAAGCTGCGCGGCGGCCGGTCGTGCGGCGGGATCGCGGCCCGCGGCGTGGGGGCGCGCAGGCGCTCGACGACCCGCCGGGCCATCTCGCGGTCGCGGGCCAGCTCCTCGCGGGTGAGCGCGAGGGTACGCGCGGGTTCCTTGCGGAGCCGGAGCGCCGCGAAGGTCGCGAGCACCCCGGCGATCGCCAGGTCCAGCAGGCCCACGGCGAAGAAGGCCCAGCCGACGCCGATCCAGCCGGACAGACCCACCGCCAAGGCCACAGAGAGCATGATGAGCGCCGTGAAGGCGAAGGGAAGGGCGGCGACGCCTGCCGAGGCGTCGATCGCCACCCTCTTCCCTTCCTCGCGCGCCTCGACGCGGGCGAGCACGGCGTGGTCGCGAAGCAGCGCGCCGAGCGCCCGCGCGAGACGACCGAGATCGCGGAAAACGCTTCCGTTCGATGCATCGTCTCCCGCCCATCCGTTCGCGCGACGGCGGTTGGCTGCATCGTGGCGCGGATCGACCATGTCGGCCTCCTCCGGTGGAAGTTCGGACCCGAGTTCGAAAATCGCAACCGTTCTTGACGGTGGCCGAGACGCGCGCGTACCATCCGCGGCACGATCGTGCCCTCGCTCCCCGAAGGCATGTCCAGAGGAGTGTAAGGAATGTTTGCGATGGATCGACGTGCGCTTGGATTGATGGCCGCACTCGTGCTCGCGCTCGGTGGCGGCGCGCTCGGCATGGGCTGTGGCGACGACGACAACGACCCCACGCCGGGCGACGGCGGAACCGGCGGCACGGGCGGCACCGGCGGCACCGGTGGCACGGGCGGAGACACCCCGTGCGGCCTCGACGGGTGGTGTGCCGAGGGTGAGCAGTGCGTGCCGGTCAATGGCCAGATGAAGTGCCAGTGCGACCCGGACAACGATCAGTGCGAGGAAGGCTTCGTCTGCTCGGCTGACACGCGCCGCTGCACCCAGGTTCCGCCGCCGGCGGCGGAGCTCTTTGCCTGCACCAAGCCCAATGCGCGGGAAGGCGATCTGGTGTGCGTCCAGTTCACCTCGGGCGCCTTCTGGATGCGGCCCTGCGCGACCGGCGCGGACTGCAAGGTTGCGGGCACGTTCTGCCCGGCGGAGTTCGGCCCGGACTTCATCGGCGTTTGCTTCCCGAACACCTGCGGCGAGGCCGATCCCAACGCGACGGGCGCCAATGCGCTGCCGCGGAACGGCAAGGAGTTCAGCTCCTGTGATCCGTGGGGCCGCAACGGAGCCAGCACCCTGGGGCAGTGCATCGCCCCGCCTGCGCTGGATCGCGGGGGCGATTGCCAGCCCATCGGTGAGTCCACGACCATCTGCCAGACCCGTCCGAAGGCCGGGGTCACCGCGGCGAACTCGTGCAAGCCCGGTTGGGAGTGCATCGATCGGATTTGGACCTCCTTCCGCGGCGGGTCGTGCACGAAGGATGAGGACTGCGGCAACGAGAACTTCGTCTGCCACTACGGCTCCTGCCAGGTGAAGTCCTGCACCACCGACTCCGATTGCGGTGCGGACGCCTACTGCAGCACCGACGGCCTGTGCTGGCCGAACGGCGAGTGCCGCGAGGTCTGCAACGCCGGCACCAAGGGCGCGGCCCAGGGGCCGTACGCGGGCTGCGAGGACGAAGGGGCGGTCTGCAAGAAGGCCCAGGGCGTGACCGTTCCGGATTCGAACGCGGTCGTGCTCGGCGTCTGCTCCGAGCCGGCGTGCACGGATGACAACGACTGCGGCGGCCACTTCGTCTGCGTGGACGGCCTCTGCGTCGAGCCCTGCGCTAACGACGACGACTGCGTCGGCGACGACATTTGCTTCGACGGGCGTTGCCTCCCGCCGATGTGCGCGGACGACGAGGACTGCGGCGAGAATGAGGTCTGCGAGGACCGCCGCTGCGTCGAGGCTCCGCCGGAGTGCACGGAGGACGAGGACTGCGAGGGTGCGCAGGTCTGCCAGGACGGCACCTGCGTCGAGCCCGAGCCGGAGTGCACGAACGACGACGACTGCGAGGGCGAGCGGATCTGCGAGGGCAACGCCTGCGTGGACCCGGAGTGCACCGAGGACAACCCCTGCGGTGACGACCTGGTCTGCGAGAACGGGCGCTGCGTCCCCGACGAGGCCTGATCCTCGCTAGCCGATTGCTTCTTCCGCCCCGGTGGGTCCGCCCACCGGGGTTCTTTTTGTCGGCGGCCTCCCCAGGAGGGAAGCTGCGAACCGCTCTGCAACGCCGACACCGACACCAGCATCGCGGGGCCGTACGCACACTGCGGCGCCGGGAGAGCTGCGTTCGCAGTCCGTGGGCGCAGACGCCGCCGAACGCCCCCGTCGTCGTCGGCATGTGCATCCAGCCCCGAGGCGTGAGGGACTCACACTTCGATGAGGCCCTTGCGCAGACCTTCGGTGATCGCCTCCACGCGGTTGGTCACCTCGAGCTTCTCGTAGATGTGCTCGAGGTGCGTGCGCACGGTGGCGCGGGAGAGGCCGAGGACGCCGGCGACCTCGCGGTTGGTCAGGCCCTTGGCGATGAGCTGGAGGATCTCCTTCTCGCGGGGCGTGAGGGCGGGAGGCGTGGGCTCGGCCGGCGCATGGAAGTGGGCGAGGAGCCGGCGGGCGAGGCTGGGCTGGATCACGGAGCCGCCGCCGGCGACCTCCTCGATCGCCTCGACGATCTTCGCACCGGGCGCGCCCTTCAAGAGGTAACCGGCGGCACCGGCCCGCACGGCCTCGATCACCCGCTCCTCCTCGTCGAAGACGGTGAAGACCAGCACCTCGATGTCGGGAGCCCGCGCCTTGATCGCCCGCGTGAGCTCGATGCCGTCGATGCCGGGCAGGCCGAGGTCGGAGAGCACCACCCGGGGTGCGGCGTCGAAGACGCTCTGCAGTGCCTCCTCGGCCGAGCGGGCCTGTCCGCAGACCTCGATGCCCGGCGCGGCGGAGAGAATGCGGACCAAGGAATCGAGGATCTGGGGCTGATCTTCCACGACGAAGACGCGAAGGGTCTGGCTCATGCGGCGTGCTCCTGTCTGGAGGGAAGGGAGAAGCGGATCTCGGTCCCGCGGCCGGGCGCGCTCTCGAGCGCGAGGTGGGCGCCGAGCCGCTCGGCCCGCTCGCGGAAGCTGCGCAGGCCGTAGCTGCCCGGTCGATCGCTTCGGGGCGCGAAGCCCACGCCGTCGTCGCGCACCCGCAGCGACGCGCCGCCCGTGGACAGGGAGAGCTCCACCTCCACGCGCCGGGCGCGTGCGTGGCGCGCGACGTTGGTGAGGGCCTCCTGCAGTACGCGAAAGACGGAAAGCTGGGCCTCGCTTGAGAGGTGCCCGGTCTCGCCGTCCACGCGCAGCTCGAGTTCGAGGCCGGTGCGCTCGCGGAAGCGCTCGCAGTGCTCGCGAACCGCCGCCGCGAGGTCGAACTCCGCGCGGAGCAGACGCAGGCTGCGGCGCAGCTCGTCGAGCGCATCGGTCGCGCTCTGGGCGAGCCGTCGGCTCTCCTCCGCAGCGGGGCCTTCGGGGCAGAGGCTTTCGAGGAGCTGCGCCTGGTAGACGAGCGCCGCGAGGTCGCCGCCCAGGCCGTCGTGCATCTCGCGCGAGAGCCGTGCGCGTTCCTCCGCGCCTCCCAGCTCCTTCGCCAGCCGATCCCGCTCGGCCTGGAGGCTGCGTTCGCGCCGGTCGAGGGCGACGAGGAGAGAAGTGAGGGCGAGGTGGAGCCCGCCGTACAGGACGAGGACGGTCAGATCGTAGAAGTGGTGGCCGGGCGTGAGGCGGTCGAGCCACGCGATCGCCGCCAGGGCGCCGACCCCGGGGAGGGCGAGGATCGGCCGCGGGAAGAGGAGCACGCCGACGCCGGTGAGCAGGAGCTGGATGGGGAGAAGGGGAGAGCGCAGCCCACCCGTTCCGATGGCCCAGACGGCGAAGACGCCGGCGTCGATGCAAAGGGAAAGGAGGGTGATGCGGGCCCGGCCGACCGGGCCGAGCCGCGACAGCGCCGTGGCGTGGATCGCGCCGACGATCGCTCCCACCGCGAGAGCGGAGGGGAGGAGGGGACCGCCGAGGCCGAGCGCGCCGCGGGCCGCGGGGCTCGCCCAGAGCAGCAGGCCGACGAGGAGGAAGGGGACGCGCAGGACGGCGAGCGCGCGGGCCCGCGCCGCGAACCTCCGACCGTCATCCATGGAAGCATGGTAGCAAACGGTCGGTGAAAACCCGAAACCCCGGGCCGACGCACGGCGCACCGCCTCGTCCGTTGTGGTAGAGAAGGCGCGATGGACGAAACGGTGATCGTCGTCGGCGCCGGGGGGTTGGGCTGCGCCGTCCTCCCGTCGCTGGCGCGGCTCGGCCGACCGATTCGCGTCTACGACGACGACCGCGTCAGCCTGGGCAACCTGCAGCGCCAGATCCTCTTCGCCACCGCCGACGTCGGCCGGCCGAAGGCGGAGGTGGCGGCGGAGCGCGTCCTGGCGCTCGTCCCCGGAGCGCGCATCGAGGCGCGGGTCGAGCGCCTCGGCGTGGCCAATCTCCCCGCGGTCCTCGCGGAGGCCGCGCTCGTGGTGGACGGGAGCGACAACTTCCCCACGCGCTTTCTCGTCAACGACGCCTGCGTGCTCGCCGGCGTCCCCCTGGTGCACGGGGGCATCCTCCGCTTCACCGGCCAGGTGATGACCGTCCTCCCCGGGCGCACGGCCTGCTACCGCTGTCTGTTCGAGGATCTCCCGCCCGCCGGCGCCGTTCCCTCCTGCGCCGAGGCCGGGGTGCTCGGCGCGCTCTGCGGGATCGTCGGCGCGCGCATGGTGGAGGAGGCGCGGGCGATCCTCGAGGGTCGGCCGCGCGGCGATGCGCTCTGGGTGCACGACGCGCGCAACCACCGCAGCCGCATCGTCCCTCTGCATCGGGATTTGGAGTGCGCGGTCTGCGGCGAGGCGCCGACGATCGAGCGGCTGGAGGCCGCGCGCTACGTGGAGGTCCGGGCCGCATGAGCGCCTTCGCCGCCCACGCGGTGGACATTCGCGCCTACCGCTGTCCGATGACCTGGGTGCGGGTGAAGCTCGCCCTCGAGCGGCTGGCCGTGGGCGAGGTGCTCGAGGTGCTGTTGCAGGGGGAGGAGCCGGAGCGCAACATCCCCCGCTCGGCCGTGGACGAGGGCCACCAGCTCGTGGGTGCCGAGCTCACGGACGAGGGCGTGCGGATCTGGTTGAGGAAGGGATGCTGAGCGAGGCGCAGATCGAGAGGTACGCCCGCCACATCCTCCTGCGCGAGGTGGGCGGCCTGGGGCAAGAGCGTCTGCTCGCCGCCTCCGTGCGGATCGAGGGATTGGGGCCGGTGGGGAGCTGGGCCTGCACGTATCTCGCGCTCGCGGGCGTGGGC
>DATGOH010000003.1:0-2092 GCA_035306165.1 Ferdinandcohnia sp. | reverse complement strand
CTCCACCTGCCCGCGCTCGAGCCCCTGGAGGATGAGCTGGATCGGACCGGCCTCGGTCCGGTGGAACTGGCGGATCACCGCCGCCGTACCCACGCGGTAGAGGTCGTCGGCGCCCGGGGGGATGGCCTCTTCGTTCTTCTGTGCCACCACCGCCAGCAGGCGGTCCCCCTGCATCACCTGCTCGACCATCCGGATCGAGCCCGGCTGCCCGACGGAGACGGGAACCACCGAGAGGGGAAAGACGACCGCGCCGCGGATGGGCAGCACGGGCAACGTCTCGGGGATCTCGATCTCGTTCAGCAAAAATTCCGTCGCCATCGACCTTCCGGGGGGACGAGCGTCCTTCCCGGATCACGTTGGCGATTCGGCGCCCCGAATGCAGCGGTGGCTCAGAGCAAGGTGCCGCTGAGCACCCACCGCGCCACAGTGAAGTAGATCACCACGCCGACCACGTCGACGAGCGTGGCGACGAAGGGCGCGGAGGCGCTGGCCGGGTCGAGCCCGAGCCGCCGCAGGAAGAAGGGGAGCGTGGAACCGGCGAGGGTTCCCCAGGTGACCACGCCCACGAGACTCGCGGCGACCGTCATGCCCACGCGGAGGAAATGCTCGCCGTAGAGGTGGAGAAGGAGTTCCCAGACGACCACCCACGCCATGGCCACGCTCGCCAGCAACAGGCCGAGCGCGACGCCGGAGACGAACTCCCTTCGGACCACCCTCCACCAGTCGCCCATGCCGACCTCGCCCAAGGCCATCGCCCGGATCACGAGCGTGGTCGCCTGCGCACCGGCGTTGCCCCCGCTCGCGATGATGAGCGGGAGGAAGAGCGCGAGCACCACGGCCTTCGAGAGCTCGTCCTCGAAGTAGCCCATGGCCGAGGCGGTGAGCGAGCCGCCGAAGAAGAGGAAGGTCAGCCAGCCGCCCCGCTTGCGCACCATCTCCAACAGCGAGGTGCGCAAGTATGGCGTGTCGAGGGCCTCCATACCGCCGATCTTCTGGATGTCCTCCGTCGCCTCCTCCTGGAGGACGTCGACGATGTCGTCGGAGGTGACGATGCCCTGCATGCGGCCGTTCTCGTCGACCACGGGGAGGGCGAGGACGGCGTGCTGGCGGAAGAGGTGCGCCACCGCCTCCTGATCGAGGCTCTCGGGCACGGTGATCACGTCCTCCTTCATGATGCTGCTCACGGGCCGTCCGGCCGGAGCGCTGAGCAGCTCGCGGAAGGAGACGACGCCGAGGAGGCGCTGGCTCGGGTCGAGCACGTAGACGTAGTAGATCGTCTCGAGGTGCCGCGACTGGCGGCGGAGGTAGGAGATGGCCTCCTCCACCGTCATGTCGGGACGGACGCGGGCGAAGCGCGGGCTCATCAGACCGCCCGCCTCGTCCTCCTGGTAGGCGAGGAGCGCGGTCACCTCCTTGCGCGTGGTGCCGTCGAGGAGTTCCAGCAGGCCCGCGCGCTCCTCCGGATCCACCTGCTGGAGCAAGTCGGCCGCGTCGTCGGGAGCCAAGAGCCGCAGCCAGAGGTAGCGCTCCCCCTGCGGCATGGCGAGGACGAGTTCCGCCTGCTCGGGCGTGGACAGGCCCTGGAAGAAGACCGCCGCCGCGTCGCGCGGAAGCCGCTCGAAGGCCGCCACTCGCTCGGTGATGTCGAGCGAGGCCCACTCTTTCCGAAGCTCGTCGATCGCGACCGGCTCTTTCGGAGGAGGGAGCATGGCGCCGACTGGAGCCTCCTTCCACGTTGGGGCGGACGGGCCTTCGGTCCGCGCGGGTCCGGGGGTAGGCGTGCTCTACTGGGATGTGCGGAAGCGTGCAAGGCCGAACGGCGGCCGCCGGCGAAAAAGCCGGCATGCACGCCGCCGTACGCACGGTTCGGCGCCGGCGCGCGCCACCCGATCCGATGCCCGCCGGTTCAGGAGCCGGTCGCGGAGGCGGCCGCTGCCGCGGGCGGCTCGCTCGCATCCGGACGCGGCAGCGGGATGCAGGCGGCGCCCGCCTCCTGCGCCAGGAGCTCGGCCGTCGCCGGGTGGCAAGTGAAGAGGAGGATCTGGTGCCGGTCGGCGACCTCCACCAGGACGCGCGCCATCCCGCGCGCGCG
>DATGOH010000002.1:0-10401 GCA_035306165.1 Ferdinandcohnia sp. | reverse complement strand
TGGCCTTCAACGAGCCCTCCAGCGTGGACGTGGACCTGGGTCCCGCCCTGGACGTCGCCTCCGGCGCATCGATCGATTTCGGTGATTCTGCCGGGGCGGAGCTCGCCGCGCCGGATCCGCTCGAGGAGAGCGCGCTCGGCCTTCCGCCTCCGTTCCCGATGGAGGAAGCGCCGCAATCGCCGCCGCCGCCCTCTCCACCTCCGGCGGCCGCGCCGCCGGTCCCTCCGGCGCCGCCTCCCCAGGCCGTGGAGCCACCCCCGGCCGTCGCCGCATCGTCCCCGCAGGCAAGCGCGGCTGCGCCCACGTCTCCCGCTGCGGCTCCCCCGCCCCTACCGCGTCCCGCGGATCCATCTCCGCGCGCGGCGGAGGCCGCGCCGCGGCCCGCGGTTCCGGCTCCGCCTCCGATCCCGCCGGCGGAGAAGACGCTGCTCGCACCCGTTCCCCGCGGTGCCTCCGCGGCGACGCCCCCTCCGGCGCCGGCCGCAGCGGCCTCCGCATCCGTGCGGATCGCCGAGCAGGAGCGCGCCATCGTCCACCTGGCCGATGGACAGGTACGGCGCGGCCTGCTGCAGCCCGGCGATCTCTTCGAGACCCTCGAGCTCCAGACCGCCGAGGGCCTGCAGACCTTCGAGCCGCGGCAGGTGCACATCCTCTTTTTGCTCCGCAAGCCGGGCGAACCGGCTCCCCGTCCGGAAGGTCGGATGATGCACGTCATCCTTCCGCGCGGGCGCAGCCTGACCGGGTACGCGGACGAGGGCGCGGCGGCGGAGAAGGGGGTGTTTCTGCGCCCCCGCACCGAGGGGACGACCTCGCGCGTCTTCGTCTACCCCTGGGCCATCCTGCGGATGGAGCCCGCTGCTTCCTAGCGCGTGCCCAGGATGGGCCGCGGCGGCGGGTGGTCGCATGGAGCGCGCCACGCCGGCGCGGCCCCCACCGCGACACCGAGCGACGAGCGGCCGCGTCGGCTTGCACCCCGACGCGGCGCATCGTATAGACCTGGACGTTCCCCGAGCGGCCGTCGGCCGGCAGGACGCTGCCGACGGTTCCCTCCTCGGCTGGACGCGGCGCGGTGATGCGATCCCTCCTGCGATTCTTCCTGCTGCTCCTTCTGCTCGCGTACGGAACGCACGCGGTCGAGCAGGTGCAGCACATCCACGTCTCGGGAGATCGCCACCTCTGCACCGCCTGCACCTTCGGCGCGCTCCCCGGTGAGCCCGCCGCGACCTTCGCGGAGCCGCTCCCGCCGGACCTCCACCTGCCCGGCGCCAAGCTCCTCGCCCTGCGGCAGCCGCCGCCTCCCGCGCTCGCGCCGCTGGACGTCAGCTTCTCGACCTCACCCCCATCCGCCTGATCCGCCGGCCTTCGTGTGTCCGCGATCCGGCGCCCTGCGCCGCGTTCGCGTTCGCAGTCGTTCGATGGATTCCCGCGCGCCGTGCGCGCGGGTTCGCGATGGGATGAACCTGTGATTCGCTGGGTACGGGCGACCGCCGTCGTGGCGGTGGCCACCTTGCTGTTTCCCGACGTCTCTCGGGCACGCGCGCCCGAGGATCTGGAGGCGGAGCTGGAGCGGGAGCTCGGCACCGCCCGCACCACGCCGGTGGCGGCGCAGCTCTTGCCGGAAATCTCGTTGGTGGGGACGATGGCCGGGGCCGTCTTCTCGGACGCCCCTTCCCCGCGCCTTCCCGCGCACGAGCCCTGGCACGACGGCTTCTCGCTCCAGGAGATCGAGCTGGGCTTTCGCTCGAGCGTGGATCCCTACGTCCGGGCCGACGTCTACCTGGCGCTCTCGCTCGCCGGCATCGAAGTGGAGGAAGCCTACGCCACCACCCTCGCCCTGCCGGCGAACCTGCAGCTCCGCGCCGGGCAGTTCTACGCTCCTTTCGGCCGCTTCAACCAACTGCACTTCCTCGAGGTCACGCCCTTCGTGGACATGCCGCTCGTGAACCGCCGCTTCTTCGGCGGCGAGCAGCTCCGGGGGATGGGCGTCGAACTCTCCTTCCTCTTCCCCCTTCCCTTCTTCCTCGAGCTGCGGACAGCGGCGCAGACGGCCGACAACCGGCTTTCCTTCGGCGTGCCGGCCGAGGACGTCCACGGCGCCGAGGACCTGCTCGGCGTGGCGCGGCTCGTGGCCTCCTTCGACCTCGGCGAGCGGCTCAACCTCCTCGGCGGAGTCTCCTACGCCAACGGGCCCAACGCCGAGGGTCCGCTGGAGGCCCGACCGCGCACCCAGATCCTCGGCGCGGACCTCCAGCTCCACCTGCGGGACGCTGCGTCGCGGGCCTACACGGCGCTCCAGGCCGAATGGATCGCGCGACGCGCCGCGCTCCCGGGAGGCGGCGTCCGCGAGGGCGGCGCCTACCTCTGGTTGGTGCGCCGCTTCGACGCGCAGTGGGAAGCGGCGGTCCGCGCCGACTGGATGGGCCTGCCGCAGGGTCGCACCTTCGGTCGCCCCGCGCTCGACGTGCACGAGGCCCACCTGCGGTACGCCGTGCGCAGGGACTTCCACGCCGCGCACGACGATGGGCACGTAGCCGGCGCGCCTTCGTTCAAGCCCTTCGGCCAGCGCCGCTTCGGCGCCGCGATCTCGTTCTACCCGAGCGAGTTCCAGCGCATCCGCCTGCAGGCCAACTACGACTTCCTCCCCGACGAGCGGCGGGGAATCCAGGAGTACTTCCTGCAGTACCAATTCGTGATCGGCTCCCACGGAGCCCACGTCTTTTGAGGAGGACGACGATGCGCATCGCCTTGTGGACCTGTCTCGCCTTCCTCCTCGCGCCCCTGGCGAGCCGGGCGGAGGTACGGGTGGCGGCCACGCTGCCGTCGCTCGGCGCCCTGGCGCGCGAGGTGGTGGGCGCGCACGGCACGGTCGAGGTGCTGGCGCCGCCCAACCAGGACCCGCACTTCGTCGACGGGAAGCCCACCCTCGTCCTCCGGCTCAACCGCGCCGACCTCCTCGTCCACGCCGGCGGAGGCCTGGAAGCGGGCTGGCTTCCCACCCTGCTGGCCGGTGCGCGCAACGGCGGGATCCAGCCCGGCCAGCCGGGAAACCTCGAGGTCGTCGGGCTCGCCGGACCGCTCCTCGAGGTGCCGGACGAGCTCGACCGCTCCCTCGGCGACGTGCACCCGGGCGGAAACCCCCACGTCTGGCTCGATCCGCGGCGCGCCCGCCGCATCGTCGGAGGAATCGCCGAGCGGCTCGCCGAACTCGATCCCGACAACGCCGAGGCGTACCGGGCCAACGCGCGCCGCTTCGACGCGCGGCTCGAACGAGCCATTGCCGGTTGGGAGGAGAAGATGCGGCCGCACCGAGGCCGGGGCCTGGTCGCCTACCACAAGAGCCTGACGTACCTCATCGACTGGTTGGGCCTCGAAGCGTTCGGCACCATCGAGCCTCTGCCCGGCATCGCGCCCTCCCCCTCGCACCTCGCCCAGCTCATCGTGCGCATGCGCGAGGCCGAACCGAAGCCCATCGTGGTCGCGGAGCGCTGGCACAACCAGCGCACCGCGCGCACCGTGGCGGAAAAGGCCGGCGCGCCCCTGGTGGTGCTCCCCGGCGACGTGGGCTCCACGAAGGAAAACGGCGACTACCTCTCCTTCATCGGCGATCTCGTCGACCGGCTCGAGAAGGCACTGGCCCCCGCTCGGTGAGCGTCGAATCCGGTTCGACGCTCGACGGACTCAATACCGGATGACCTCGTACCCCGCGGAGACGAGTCGGGCGAGTTCGTCCACCCCGTTCGGCACGACCTCCGCGGAAAGCTCGAGGCGATCGGGGGCGATGCCCCATTTCTTCAACGCCTGGCCACAAGCCACCAAGCGGACGCCGGCGTCGCGTGCCGCGCGTGCCTGCTCGCGCACCTCGGGTGCGATCGCGCTCACGGTCGGATCGAGGGCGAGCACGGCACGTCCCCAGGCGAGCCAGACGACTTCCTCCAATCGGCCGGATTTCATTGCGGCCGTCGCGTGGCGAAAGGAGCTGGACAGGGTGGCGAGGTCCTCGGGTCCGGTCATGGCCACGAAGACGAGCCTGCCCTTGGGCGCGGGTGGATTTTCGGCCATCGCGGGCGCGCCCACGAGCAAAGACAGAACGACGATGAAAAACAGATACTTGCGAAACATGCTCACGCGGACTTCCTCCATGGATGGGTGTGCGAGCTTCGGTGTCTCGCACCCGTTCGTCATGGGACGTCAGAAAAGCTCTCGGATCTGCGAACGCAGAACGCGGGGCAGATCCTCGGCCACCACCCGTCCCTCGAGTTGCGGACGCACGAACGGATTCCGAGCGAGAAACCGGCGCACCGCCTCGTGCGCATCGATCTCGAGCCGGCGCACGTTTTTCGCACCGCGGATGCGGCAGAGCGTGTCCGGCGCATCCCCCTCGCGCAGGCATGCCGCGACGGTGTAGGTGCGCGCCGGATCGAGGGGCTCACCGTGCACCCGAATCTCCCGCACCCGCCGACCGTAGGGCGCCTCGGCCTCGAAGCGCACGGTCATGCCGGAAGGCCGCGGCAACCATCCGCCGAAGCGCTTCCGATAATCCGGCGAGAGGGCGTTCTCGATCTCCTGCTCCCAGAACGCGAGGAGCTGGGCTCCCGTCACCTCCCCGACCAGAAGCGGCGTGGAGATGGGATAGAACGTCCAGAGGTCTTCCTCGTGGAGAGTTCCCGGCCCTGTCGGTGTTCCGAAGCGAAAGCCGTTGGAGAGCGCGATGTCCGTGCCGGCGACCGCGCGAAGGGCGTCGGCGAGGAAGTTGTCGAGGTTGGTCTCCAGCACGGAGTAGCGCGTCAGCGGAACCTCCGTCCGGCCGACGGGGCGATCGAGCCGGTCGCGCAAGGGAGCCAAACTCTGCTCGACGATCGCCTTGACCTCCTCGTCCTCGTCGAAGCGGCGGGCGGTCAGCTCGACGAGTTCCCAGCGGCGATCGACGATTTCTCCCTCGCGCACCCATAGGTCGAGGCGGCCGAGGAAGGATCCGAAGGCGCCGGGCTCCACCACCCAGACGCCCTTGCGATCGATGGGTGTGTAGGTGCGCTCGTGCGTGTCGGAGGAGAGGTGGACGTCGATGCCCTCGACCTCCTCGGTCAGCGCCAGGGCGCGGGCGAGACCGATGTGGCTGACCAAGAGCACCACCTCCGCCCCCGCCTCGCGCACCTCGGCGGCCAGCGCGGAAAGCTCCTCCGGCCCCCGGTAGGCGAGGCCTTCGCTGTAGGCGGGAGGCTGGCGCAGCGGGACGTCGGGATCGGTGTAGCCGATCACGCCGATCCGCACGCCTCCTACCTCGCGGATCACCCAAGGCGAAAAGAGCCGCTCGCCGGTCACGGCATCGTGGAGATTGGCGGCGACGAGAGGATGGCGAATCTCCGCGGCCCGCGCCCGGAGCGTCCCGGGCCCGTACACCACCTCCCAGTTGCCGGGAATGCCGAGATCGAAGCCGACGGCGTTGAGGGCGGGGACCACGGCCCGACCTTCCGTCCACGCCGCCGCGGCCGAGCCCTGGATCGTGTCGCCGCCGTCGATTGCCAGGACGGCTCCGCCGCGTTCCGCGCGGATCTGCCGGATGGCCTTCGCGAGTCGGGCGAAGCCGCCTGCTCGCTCGATTCGCTCTTCGCCGTGCCAGAAGAGCTCGTCGTGCTCCTCGAGCTGGGCGTGCAGATCGGCGGCAAAGAGGATGGTCACATGGCGCGTCGACGGCTGAGCCGCTTGGCCCCCGAGCGGATCGCCACGGCATGCGGTCGAGAGCAGAGCCAACGAAACGAGGAACCTACGCAGCATCATCGGTGTCTCTCCCATCGCGTCCTTCCCGTCGCACGAAGAGACACGACCGCCAGCCAAGGAGTTCCGAAGTGCAAGCCAAAGACTGCGTGAAAGAGAACGCGAACAACGTGCGACGCGTGCCCAGCGGCTGCCCGATCCGAAGCGGCGTCGGACGCCTCGCCGTCGCCGCTCCGGGCCTGCTCGCCGCCTTGGGTATCGCCTGGCTCGGAGGCCAGCTCGCGCAGGGACTCGGCCGCGCCCTCTTCGTCCTTCGAGGCGTCGACCCGGCCGGCCGGGCCAGTCCGATCTCGGCGATCTCGATGGCGGTCCTGCTGGGCATTCTCTTGGCCAACACCGTGCGCCTTCCCGCCCTCCTCCAGCCCGGGCTCGATCTCGCGCGCAAGCGGGTCCTGCGCCTGGGGATCGTCCTCATCGGACTCAAACTGTCGGTGTTGGACGTGATCCGCGTGGGCGCCGTGGGACTCCCCGTCGTGATCGTGCTCGTGACCTTCGCCTTCGCCATCTCCCTGTGGTTGGCTCGGCGGCTGGCCGTCTCGCGCGAGCTCGGCAGCCTCGCCGCGGCGTCCACCGCAATCTGCGGCATCACCGCCACGCTCGCGGTGGCCCCCGTGGTGCGGGCGGACGATCGCGAGGTCGCCTACACGGTCGCCAACGTCACCCTCATCGGACTGCTGGGGATGCTCGTCTACCCCTACGTGGCTCACGCACTCTTTGGCGACTCGTCCCTCGCCGCCGGGCTGTTTCTGGGCACCTCCATCCACGACACCTCGCAGGTGATGGGTGCCGCGCTGACGTATGCCGGCGTCCGTGGCGACGAAAGGGCCCTGCAGATCGCCACCATCACCAAGCTCACCCGAAACGCCCTGCTCGTGGCGGTGATCCCGGCGCTCGCCGTCCTCGCCTCGCGCGCAACCGGTACGCGCGGGGGAGAGCGGCGGCCGCTTCGCTCCTACTTTCCGACCTTCGTCCTGGCCTTCGTCGCCCTCTCGCTGCTGCGCACCTTCGGCGACCTCGGGCTGGAGCATCACGAACGCGCGTTCGGACTTTTCACGGAGCCGGCGTTCCGCAAGGGCATCCAGCTTCTCGCGGATCGCGTCGCTCCGTTGGCGCTCGGCATGGCGCTGGCCGCGGTGGGCGTGGGCACGCGGTTGTCCATCCTGCGCGGCCTGGGCTGGCGCCCGCTCGCCGTCGGTTTCGGAGCGGCCGTGGCGGTCGGCTGCGCCTCGGCCATCCTCTCGGCGCTCATCGCCTGAACCGACCGATCCCGGCGGCGAACCCGAGCGTGACGGCCAGCGCGACCACGATGGTCGCGCCGGTGGGCAGTTCCCAGACGAAGGAGAGGTAGTAGCCGCCGACGGCCGCGACGAGCGCCGCGCCGATCGCCCAGGCGAAGACGCCCGGGAGGCAACGGCAGGCGAGCAACCCGCCCGCCGCCGGGATCACGGTGAGGGCGAAGACCGTGAGCGCACCGAGCGCGCGGGTGGAGACGGCGATCGACAGGCCGAGCAGAAAGTAGAGGAGTGCGTTCGTGCGGCCGACGGCCAAGCCCATCCCCTGCGCCGTCTCCGGATCGAAGGAGGCGAAGACGATGCGGGGGAAGAAGGCCGCGAAGGCGACGACGACCACCACGAGGCAGGCGGCGAGCGCCACGATCTCCTCGATCGGCGCGGAGACCGCGTCGCCGAAGAGCAGGCCGTGCACCTCCTCGTATTCGTGCGGGAGGAGCGTCCCCAGAAGGAGCGCGGCACCGCCTGCGATGACGTAGGCGAGAGCGATGGCAGCGTCCACGCCGAGGCGGCCCTTGCGCCCCGAGAGGCCGAAGAGGGCGGCGGAGATCGCCCCCGTGGCGAGCCCGGCGAAAAGCGGCGGCACGGACGCGCCGAGCACGTGCGGCGCCAGAAGGGCGAGGACCACGCCGAGGCTCGACGCCTGGCCCACCGCCGCGCCCACGAAGGCCGAGCGGCGCAACACCACGAACACACCCACAAGCGCGCAGAGCACGGCCCCCAGGCTCGCCGCGATCAGCGGGTCGCGCCAGAGAAAGGCCGCCTCCCAGAAGGAGATCTCCCTCACGCCGCTCCCTCCCCGAGGAAGGCGTCGAGCACGCCCTCCGTGCGCAGGCGATCGGGCGGGCCGACCCGGACCCCGCTTGGGTCGAGGAAGGCGATGCGATCCGCGCGGTGCAGGAGGCCGTCGAGCCGGTGGCTGATCCAGACGATGGAGGGGCGGTGCTTCGCGTGCAGCGCCGCGAGGGTGTCGAGCAGCGCCCGCTCTCCGATGGGATCGAGGTGGTTGGCCGGTTCGTCGAGGACGAGCACCTCGGCGCCACCCACCAGGGCCCGCGCGATGAGCGCGCGCTGCTTCTGTCCGCCGGAGAGCGCGCGGAAGGGGCGATCCGCGAGGCCCCCGAGGCCCACCTCGTCGAGGAGCTCGAGGGAGCGGTGGGTGAGCGATGCGTCGCGCCGGAAGGGGCGGTGCCACGGCGCGCCTCCCATCCGCACCACGTCCAGCGTGGAAAGCGGCCAGATCGGATCGAGGGACGGGCGCTGGGGGACGTAGCCGAAGCGCAGGCCGGGCGTGCCCACCTCCCGCACACCGCCGACCAAAGGCAGCGCGCCCATCAGGCTCAGGACGAAACTGGACTTCCCCGAGCCGTTCGGCCCCGCCACGAGAAGCCATTCCCCCGCGCACAGCTCGAAATCGAATGGGGGAAAGAGAGGGGCGTCGCGACGGTGGCCGACGAGGGCGCCCCGCAGGCGCAGATGGACGTGGGGCGACGCGGTGCCCTGTGGGATCGACATCGGCCGCGAGTATCGCGGCCGATGTCCTTTCCCGCAACCCGCGCGGGCGATGCGGTCAGTGGATCCAGGGGCCGCGTCGGGGCTCGTCGTCCTTGCGCTCGCCGTCGATCACCGCGAAGCGGCCCGCGCGCTTCTTGAGCTGCCGCTCGATGCGCTTGGCGCGGAAGCGCAGCCACGCCTTGCGCGGCTCGAGGATCCCGCGCGCGTAGCCGAGGGCGAGCAGCATGGTCACCAAAGCCGGGAACACGGGACCGATGCCGCCCAGGATGGCATACAGCCCGGCGATGCCGAAGGAGATCCAGACGAGCGCCCGTCCCTGCACCGGCAAGAAGAACATCAGGTAGACCGGCTGGTGCGCGAAGTGGTGGGCAAAGAGGATCGTCAGGGCACCGAGCGCACCCCACAGCCCCGGGACGACGATCCCCGGAAAGCCGAGCAGGTACGCAAAGGGGATCGTGATCAAGGCGCCCGCGGCCGGCGTGAGCAGGAAGAACTGCAAGAAGCGCCGCGAGCCAATGGTGACCTCCACCTGGCTGCCCACCACGTAGAGGAAGTACAGCGAGATGAGGAAGCCGAAGATCCCCTGCGCGTGGAGGGGATACACCAGC
This sequence comes from Ferdinandcohnia sp., assembly GCA_035306165.1. Taxonomy (GTDB): domain Bacteria; phylum Myxococcota; class Myxococcia; order Myxococcales; family Vulgatibacteraceae; genus ZC4RG40. The sequence continues at coordinate 1,217 of DATGOH010000002.1, read as the reverse complement.
GCGTAGGTGAAGGGCTGCCAGACCTCGCCGCGCAGAACGGCCGCGGGCTGGAAGAGCAGGTGGCGGAGCAAGCCACCGCCGTCCGCGCGCCCGATCAGCGCCACGAGGACCGAGAGCCCGCCGATGACGAAGGTGAGGCGGGTGGTGAAGTGGCCTCCGCCGAATCCCCCTCCCCAACCTGCCATGCGAACAGGGCGCACGCTCTCCTCCGGGTGCGCGCGACGGCGCGCGACACGGGAGCCCGCCCGCGGCGGGCTCCTCGTGGAGGATAACCCCGCCGCCCCGCCGGGGCCATCGCACCTTGCGTGCGAGGGCTACCGCGCGACGGGACGTTCTCGATAGAAGAGCGTGATTGTCAAACAGTGAAACTGCTTGTCGGAAGATTGCGTGACGATTTTGTCGACCACCTCGATCTCAGGATGTTCGCGGAGCCACCGGGTGATGCTGTCACCCATCGTCTCGCGATCCCGCGCCAGGGTGGACGAGAACACCTTGACTCCATGGAAATGCGCCATCGTCGCCTCCCAGCCGCCACCCGCGGCAGCCGGGAACAGGATGGCCTTCCTCCACTCATCCGGGGAGGCTGTGTGCACTCCCCGGCCCCAACGCCGCGAGTTGGCCCCTTACAACGTGCACCGATTTTCCCGCCAATCGAGGTTCGGCGCAAGCAGGGCGCCGCAGGGAGCGGCGCCCTGGATACACCTCCGCCGCCTCAGCTCCCGGTGTTCGAGAGGGTCCGGTAGTCGCTCACGGCGGCCCGGATCTCGTCGTCGGTCAGCGTGCGCGGGGAGGACTTGGCGCGATCGAGGACGAAGCGCGCGAGTTCCTCGTCGGTCGGCTCGCCGTTCTGCTCGAGCCAGTAGAGGACGTTGGACATGCCGCTCATCGGACCGACGTCGATCCGCTGGCCACGACCGAACTCGCCGGCCGGCACCGCCGAATACACGCGATCGGCGAGCCAGTCGTCGTTGCGCCGCTTGGCCTTGATGATCGCGGCCGCGTGCACGCCGGTGGCGGTGCGGAAGGCGTCGCTTCCCGCAAGCGGGTACTGGGGCGGGATGGGCACGTGGGTGGCCTGCGAGGCGTGCTGGCACCACAGGAGGAGCTTGCTGAGGTCCTGGTTCTCGAGCTCGCCGAGGAGCTTGAGGTTGAGCAAGATCTGATCGAGGGCCGCGTTGCCGACCCGCTCGCCGAGGCCAAGGGCGGTTCCGTGAATG
>DATGOH010000001.1:0-2753 GCA_035306165.1 Ferdinandcohnia sp. | reverse complement strand
CCCCATCGCCATGGCCGTGCTTCTGGCCACCGCCTCGGTCGGACATGCGCTCTACCGGTGGGTGCGCTTCGACCCGCGCCTCGTGACGGTGGAACTCGCCGGCGAGGACGCGGCCCGCCGGGCCCGCATCTACCTGCGGCAGAACGCGCTCGCCCGGGGCATGGCGGTCCTCATGCTGCTTCTCGCCTCGCTCACCGCGTTGGCCGATTTCGTCTTCCGGGCGCGCGCGGGGGCGGTGCTCAGCGAGGGGCAGATGGCCTCCCTCTTCGGCGCGCTCAACCTCTGGATGGGGGTGATCGCCGTCGCCTTCCAACTCCTCGCCGCGGGCCGCGTCCTCGAGCGCTGGGGCGTGTTCCGCTACCTGGCGGTCACGCCCAGCCTCACCGGCGCCGCGGCCATCCTTTGCCTGCTCGTCCCCGGGGTGGGACCCGCCTTCGCGCTGCGCCTGGCGGAATCCTCCGGATCCCTTTCGCTCAACCCCGCCGCCTTCCAGCTCCTCTACGGGCCGATGCCCGATGCCATCCGCGCTCCGCTGCGCTCCTTCATCGACGGCCTGGTCAAGAAGGTGGGCTTCGCGCTGGGCGGCCTCGTCCTCCTCTGGGCGGGGCGGCGCTTCGAGGAGTCGGTGCTTCTCGGGGGCATCGTCGCGCTGGTCGGCCTCATCCTCCTCGTGCTGCGCCGCGCGCGGCGCGCCTATCTGGCGACGATCGAGGCGCGGCTGGCGCGCTCGGTCGGGCCCGGGCCGCACCACGTGCGCAGCGCGGAGGCGCGCGCTGCGCTCGAGCATGGGCTCGAGGGCGAGGAGCCGGTGCGCATCCTCATCGCCCTCGCGCTGCTCGAAGAGGATCCGCGCTTCGATCCCACGCCCTACCTGCCGCGGCTGCTCGCCCATCCCGACGTCCGGGTGCGCGGGGCGGCGGTGCGGCTCGCGCGCTCCCGCGGTGTGCAGGCGGCGGCCGAGCGCCTCGAAAGCCTGCTCGCGGACGACGATGCCGAACTCGCGTACGAGGCGGCGCTCGCCCTCGGCGCGCTCGCGCCGGAGCGGGCGCGGTCGGCGCTCGCTCCCTTCCTCGACACGCCGGAGCATCCGTTGGCCGGCGCGGCGATCGCCGCGCTCCTCCCGCACGAGGAGGGGGAGGGCGAGGCGCATCGGGCCCTGCGCCGTCGGCTCGGAGCCGAGGAGGCCGATCCCGGCCACCGGCGGGAGACCGTCCGCGCCCTCGGCAAGCTGGGGCCCTCGTCCTTCTCAGGGGCGATCGAGCGCTACTTGGGCGACGTGGACGTGGGGGTGCGCCGCGCGGCCGCGCTGGCGGCGGGAGAGTCGGGGGATCCGGCGCTCCTGCCCACGCTCGCGGGTCTGCTCTCGGATCGCGGCGTGCGCGTGGCCGCGCGGCGGGCACTCGCCGCCTATGGCGATCGCGCGGTGCCGCTGCTCTCCCGCTGGCTCGACGATCGCAGCCTGCCGCTGTCCTTGCGCCTGGAGATCCCGCGCGTGCTCCGCGCCATCGGTACCGAGGCGGCCTCGCACGCGATGCTCCACTCCAACATCCGGGATCACGCCTATCTGCGCTACCGGATCGCCCTCCAGCTCTCCAAGCTGCACCGCGAGCATCCGGAGGTGCCGGTGGCACACACGCGGCTTCGCGAGGCCACGGTCCGGCGGGTGCACGCCTACGCCTACTACCTGCGCGTCTTTCGCGATCTGGAGGCGGCGCTCCCGCCCGGTTCGCTGCTGGTGCGCGCGCTCGGCGATCGGCTCGAGCAGAACATGGAGATCGTCTTCCACCTCTTCCAGATTCGCCACGCCGACCAGCCCCTCGTCGGTGCCTGGCGGAGCTTCGTGCAAGGCGATCCCCGCGACCGCGCCTACTGCATCGAGCTGCTCGAGCACATCCTCGACCCGGGCATGCGCGCGCTGGTCGTCCCGATGCTCGAGCAGTACCACCGCCTGCCCGCGCCGCTCGAGGGCGAGTTCGCTCCCGATCCGCGCCGGGCGCCGGCCCGCATGATGGAGCTGGCCGTGTCCGACGACGTGGAGCTGGCGGCGATCGCGCGCCAGACCGCCCTGCGCACCTGGCCCGAGAATCCCCCCGTTCCCCCTCTCACCACGGAGGACGAGAAATTGGACGCGAGCACGATCGAAAGGGTCTTCCTCCTGGAGGGCGTGCACGCCTTCGCGGAGGGCGACGTGGACGACCTGGTCGCCCTCGCGCAGATCAGCCGGGAGATGCACTGCCGGCGCGGGCAGGTCATCTACCGGGAGGGCGACGAGGCAGGTGCGCTCTACGTGGTGGTGGAGGGGAGGGTCATCTGCACGCGCGGCGGGCGCGAGGTGCTCTCCATGAGCGCGCGGGACACCTTCGGCCAGACCTCGGTGCTCGACGGCGGCCGACGGCCCGTGACCGCCGTGGTCGCGAGCGAGGAGGCCCACCTGCTGGCCATCGATCGCGACGATCTCCTCGCCCTCATCGGCGATCGCCCGGAGCTTCTGCGCGGCATCTTCAACGCCGTCACGCGCCATCTGCGCGACGTCCTCGACGGCGTCGGTGCCATGTCGGCGGACGAGAGCCGTGCCCTCGAGCGGAGCGTGGGCTAGGAGCCTGTTGCGGTATTTGGACGAACACCTCGACAGGATGGGGCGGCCGTGATCTTCTGGGGGCGTGAGCAAGACCTACAGGCCCTACAACCCCCATCAGACCTTCCTGCTGCCCCCTTCCCCCCATGATTGGCTCCCGGAGGGGCACCTCGCCTAC